>JAKQXK010000377.1 GCA_029561505.1 Spirochaetota bacterium
CTAACTCTGCCCCTTCAGCGATTGCGCGTTTGGCATCAAGTTCACCCGCTTCTTTCGCCCCACCGATGATATGCACGTTCAGCCCCGCAGCCACCAGCGGCGCTTCGAGCTCACGGTTAGGCTCTTGCCCGGCACAGACAACTACCGTATCGCAAGGCAACACTTTGGTTTCACCTTTGAGGCCATAGTGAAGGCCCTGGTCGTCGATCTTTTCATAGGTGACGTTTGATACCTGCGCGACACCCCGCTCTTCGAGCGTGATTTTGTGCACCCAGCCGGTCGTTTTGCCGAGAGTCGAACCAAATTTGCCCTTACTGCGCTTAAACATCGTCACGCTGCGCGGTGATTTTTTGTGTTCGGCCGATTTTTCTGTCAGGCCCGCGCGCGTCGAAACAGTGAGGTCAAACCCCCACTCTTTCGCAAACTCGTCGGGTTTTGCCCAGGTGGCATGGCCGCCGTCTGTCAGATAGAGCGCAGTGTCGTAACCGATACCGCCGCCGCCGACAATCGCGACCTGCTTGCCCACCGGCTTCTTGTCGCGCAGCACTTCGAGATAATTGAGCACGCGTACTGAATCTCCTCCGGGAATATTCAGCTTACGCGGAATTATACCGGTCGCGAGCACAACTTCGTGGTAGCCTGCGGCAATCAGCTCGGGCGCTGTCACTTTTTTGCCGAGCTCAACTTTCACATTGTGTTCTTTCAGCATGTTGCCAAAATAGCGAATCGTTTCGTCGAACTCGGTTTTCGAAGGTATCTCACGCGCCACATTCAGCTGGCCGCCCACTTTGTCGGCTGCGTCGAAGAGCGTCACGCTGTGGCCTCGCTCGGCGAGCACCGTCGCGGCAGAAAGCCCTGCTGGCCCTGCCCCCACGACCGCGACTTTTTTCGGTGACGATGTTTTTACGTAATTCAGGTTCGTCTCATTGCAGGCCCGGGGGTTCACGAGACAGCTCGTGAGTTTGCCGCCAAACGTGTGGTCGAGGCAAGCCTGGTTACAGGCAATGCAGGTATTGATCAGGTGCGATTTACCTGCGCGAGCTTTCGCCACAAAATCAGCGTCGGCCAGAAACGGGCGGGCCATCGAAACCAGGTCGGCGTCACCGCGCGCGATTATCGCCTCGGCAAGTTCAGGGTTATTGATTCGGTTCGAGGTGACAACTGGCAGCGTTACTTCTTTTTTTAACTTGGCTGTAACAGCGCTGAAGGCCCCTCGTGGCACCACCATTGCAATAGTCGGAATACGCGCTTCATGCCAGCCAATGCCCGTATTGATAATCGTCGCGCCTGCCGCTTCGATCGCTTTGCCGAGCTGCACGACCTCTTGCCAGCTTGAACCACCGTCGACGAGGTCGAGCAAAGACAGCCGATAGATAATGATAAATTTTTCACCCACGGCTTTGCGCACCGCCTTAACAACCTCGACGGGAAAGCGCATGCGGTTCTCATACGTGCCGCCCCATTCGTCGTCACGGTTATTCGTGCGCGCCGCGGTGAACTGGTTAATGAGATAACCTTCGCTGCCCATGATTTCAACACCATCGTAACCTGCATGCTGCGCAAGTTTTGAACAAGCAGCATAGTCGGCGATGGTTTTCCAGATGTCTTCGGTCGTCATCTTTTTCGGTTTCACAAAGTTGATGGGTGCCTGAAGCTCTGACGCCCCCATCGCATCGCGGTGGTAACCGTATCTGCCGGTATGCAGCACCTGCATCGCGATCAGCCCACCGTTCTGGTGAACAGCTTCTGTGATAACCCGGTGCTCGTCGGCTTCGTGTTCGGTATCCATTTTGGCGGCGCCCGTGAAAACCCTGCCAGCCGGGTTAGGAGCTATACCGCCCGTAACTATCAGGCCCGCTTCGCCGCGCGCGCGCTCTGCATAAAAGGCGGCTAGCCGCTTGAAACCACCTTCGGTTTCTTCGAGTGCCGTATGCATCGACCCCATGATCGACCGATTACGCAGCCGGGTATACCCGAGATCGAGGGGCTCAAGAAAGTGGGGATAACGCCCACCCAGTGGACTTTGTTCAGCCATGGGGACTGATTGCAGAACAGAAACAGCGGTTCAAACAGTTCTTACGGAAATTGTCGCGTGGCTTTGAGAAATCCGCACCAGGTTTGTGCTGATTTCGCTCGACGCGTTCAGGCGCTTTAACATTTCGTCAAATTACGAAATGTTGGTTGTCGACGGCAAGCCCGATTCAGTCAGTAAATCAATCGACGTGCCGAAAGCGAATCAGCACGCGCAAGCTATGGCCGGCTCGCACACGAATCTGTTTCTTAAAGGCAACTTCGCGCCGATGCACGAAGAGCTGACGCTGACGAAGGCCCAGGATTTTGAAATTCGCGGCAAAATACCGCGCGACCTCAACGGCAGTTTCTACCGAAATGGGCCAAACCCGCAGTTTGAGCCTGGCCCGTTTTACCACTGGTTTCTGGGTGACGGTATGCTGCACGCCTTTCATCTGCAGCGCGGCGAAGTTTCTTATCTCAACCGGTATGTTTCAACCCCGACCTTCGAGATCGAGCGCCGCGCCAAACGCACCCTGTTTTTGGGACAGCGCACCAATCTGCTCGCCAATATGCAGCTGGTTGGTGGGCACGTATTCTCATTGCTCGCAGGCCTACTAAAAGACAAGAACGCCGATGCCTATACGCGCCTGATAGCCAAAGCGAATACATCGGTGCTGGCGTTTCGCGAAGAACTGTTCGCCCTCGTCGAAAGCAGCCCGCCCGTTCGCGTGCAGGCGACGACGCTTGAAAGCGAAGGTTTCGAGAATTTCGACGCGGGTTTTATCGGCCCTTTCACTGCGCACCCGAAGATTGACCCGCACACCGGGTACCTGTATGCATTCGGCTACCGTGTTGCAGGCAGCCCGAGGCTCGAATATTATGTCATCAATCCGCATGGTAAGCTCGTCAGCCGCACTCCGCTCGAGACAGATTACGCTGCAATGGTTCACGATTTTGTGATCACGCGCAACTTTGCCGTACTGCCGGTTTTTCCCGCAGTCGCCTCGCTCGCTTCGATACGTAAAGGCCGCATCGCCGAATGGCAGCCAGAAAAGGGCGCCTCAATCATTGTTCTTGCCAAAGACGGCAGCCCTGGGTCGGTGCGCCGGTTTCAGTTACCGGTGGGTTATGCCTACCATTACGCCAATGCATACGAAGATGGGCAACAAATCGTCATCGATGCGATTCGCTATGAGCGCGTGCCGCTTATGGGCAGCGACGACGAAATACGCGCCGAACTTTTTGCGCAAAGTAACAACGGCTACCTGACAAGATATCGCATCGATCTCGTTACCGGAAAAACCGAAGTTCAGCCCTTGCACAATGAGCGTTACGCCGAGTTTCCCGTGATCGACGGCCGCGTCGCCGGTGATAAGTACGAACACGCGTTCGCAGCATCAGCTTCGGGACTCAACCCAAGCCAGGCCGGCATTTTCGACAGCCAGGTAAGCTATGAATTGGCGCGCGGAAAGGTGCGCGCAGAGTATTTTGATTTTCCCGCAGGCCATTTTGGCGGTGAACCGGTCTTTGTGCCGACGGGAAAACCGGGTGAACGCAAAGGTTATCTCTTGAATCTCATCTACGACAGCACCGCAGAGCGATCGTATCTCGCGATTTTCGACGCTGCCAAACCCGAGCGCAAACCCGTCTGCGAAATCTGGCTCGGCCACCGCGTACCCTATGGTTTTCACGGAACGTGGCGCCAGCAACGCACTTAAAAATGGACAAACAACCGCGACAAGAATTCGCACCCGAACACTACATTAACCGCGAGCTATCGTGGCTGAAATTTAATGAAAGGGTGCTCGAAGAAGCATTCGACGCAGCCAATCCGCTGGTCGAGCGCCTGCGTTTTCTGCTGATCACCGAATCAAATCTCGACGAGTTCTTCATGGTGCGCGTAGCGGGCCTTAAGCAGAAGCTCTTCAACGACATCGACGTCGAAAACGCCGACGGCATGCAGGTGCACGAAGTTCTGAAGAAGATTCATGCAGGCGTTGCCGACTACTTCGAAAAAGCCTATACGCTGCTGAACAAAACACTGCTGCCAGCGTGCACAGAACGGGGTGTTCACCTAAAGAGCGCCGAGCACCTGACCGCCGCCGAAATGGGTGCGGTTCGCCGCTATTTTGATACAGAAATTTTTCCGATTTTGACGCCGCTGGCAATCGATATGGGACATCCGTTTCCGCGTCTTGCAAACCGCTCGGTGAACCTCGCAGTGACCCTACGCCGCAAGAACAAGAGTGATTCACCCGATTTTTTTGCCGTCGTGCAGATACCTTCGGTGCTGCCGCGTCTATTTCTTGTGAGCGAAAAGGCCGGCGAACGTCACTATCTATATCTCGAAGATATTATTGAACTTTTTTCGCACCGTATGTTCAAG
>JAKQXK010000381.1 GCA_029561505.1 Spirochaetota bacterium
CACGATGCAGCTGCAGCAGCGTATCGACGATACGTAGCATTCGCTGAGCGCTTCTTTCAGACGCTTCGAGCATTCTTTTCTTCGTCGCTTCTGTAGACGCATTCGCCTGTAATATCTGCAAGGTGCCAAATATACCCGATAACGGTGAACGCAAATCATGCGATACGAGCGACAGAAAGTAGTCTTTTTGCCTGTTAGCCGCTTCGGCGATGTTCTTGGCCTTCTGCAGTTCGCTCGTTCGCTCTTGCACCCGCGCCTCAAGCGATTCATTTGCCTCACGAAGCTGGCCTGAGGCGCGCTCGCTGTTGTTCAGCGCTTCGGCAAATCTTCGGGCTAGCACCGCCGAATAACAGAGAACGACGGCTAGAAAACCAAACTGAACGAGGTAGACAGTGCGAATGATCTCGAGAGTATTCAGCGTGTCGTTTACCAGGGTGATTGCGAGCACAAAAAAGCCACCAGATAGCAGCACGGAATATTTTTCTCTGCGCCACAGCACCCGTAGCAGCACAACGAAAACCAGAACGACCCCTGCCGACATCACCGGCAGATAAAGATACGCCGTGTGGCTATAGATCTTAAGCGGAGTCAAAAACACGACTGCAGAAAATATTGCCGCACAGGCATAGAAGCCGCGCAAAATCAACCGCGGCACAATCTCAGGGTAAACGCTGTTAAAGAAGCTCAGCGCGAGGGGAATTCCCCAGAAATACGAGAAATATTCTGCCATCGTGTAAAAAGAGAAAGGTGCATCTGGCCACAACAGCAGCAGGGTTTTTTCGCCCGTGGTGAGCATTCTGATCAATATGGCAAGACAGGTTGCTGCAAAAAACAATTCAGGAAAATTCTGACGGCGAAAGAGATAGACGAAAAAATGGTAAGCTGCAGCCATGAGCAGAACACCCGCGAGCAACAGATCGGTCAGGCGCATGCTGTCGATTTCAGCCGCCATTGCGTCTGCCGGGCCAAGCAATATCTTCTTGAAGAGGCCACCTTTGCGATGATGGTAGTTGGCGATGCGCAAGAAGACGTCGTGCTCGGCCCCGGCGCGCAGGTTAAAAGTCAGCGGTTTGGTTGCAGGCAGCGTATCAGCGCGCGACGCCGCTGGCTGGCCCGAGGCCGCACGAACCGAACCGTCGACCACAACATCGTAGGCCGAAAGCTGCGCCTGCATGTGCACGCTAAAATCTGTCGCCGAAGGCGGCAATTTAACGCGTAGCCGATAGGTGCCGTGGCCATCGCCGACCCATGTCTGGGGCACAGATCTGTTCACTGCATTCAACTGTGCTGCCGCCGCCGGTGTTGCAACCAGCGCCGAAGAAAAAAACTGCCATTCGCCATTCAGCGCGATTATGGGCACAAGCTTAAAGTCATGATGCGTGAGATCGAGCGCGCCATCTTTGGCGAACGCATCGGCGCGGTTCACATTGCCGCCACAATTAAATGGAGCCAGAACGAACGCGAGCACGAGTACCAGACGCATCAGAAAGAAGACCCCGAATCATTAATCTTATGTCTCATTTGCACCACTGCCGCGCCGGCAGAGCACGACCGTCTGTAAGCCAGATAGTTGGGATAGCCCTTTTAGTTTAGGCCGAGCACGTCTTTCATCGAATAAAGGCCTGGCTTTTTGCCCTGAAGAAACGCCAGCGCCGCCAGCGCGCCCGCAGCAAACGTGTCACGGTTTGTTGCCTGATGCTTGATCTCGATGCGCTCACCTGAGCCCAGAAAATAAACAGTATGGTCACCCACGACATCGCCACCGCGCAGCGTCATCACACCGACTTCTTCTTTTTTTCGCTCGCCGATCATGCCTTCGCGGCCATAGAGCACATTGGCTTCGTTATAGCCATAAGCACGCAGCAAAGCTTCTTTAATAGTTGTGGCTGTTCCCGACGGCGAATCTTTTTTCAAATTGTGGTGGATCTCCATAACTTCTGGGTCAAACCCGTGGGGCGCTAGCGCCCGACCCGCCTGTTCAACCAGGGCAAACAGCACATTGACGCCGATCGCCATGTTCGAAGCGATAATCAGCGGAATTTTGTCAGCCATCGCTTCGAGCGCTTTGCGCTGCTCTGCGGTAAAACCTGTCGTGCCGACGACGACAGGTGCGCCCGACTCGGCCGCTTTGCGTAAAGTTTCGATGACAGTTGAAGCGTGCGAAAAATCGATTAATCCGCCTGACGGAATTTTCGCCGTTGCGAGCGGCACTATCTCTGCATCAAATGCAATGCCCGTTGCCGCGCGGTAGGTTTTACCCAGATCGGGGTGCTGCGCGTATTCGATGGGTGTTGTTAATTGTAGGGATGCAAAATTTTGCGTCCCTACATGCGACGCCGCGCGCGTGGCGATTGCACGCCCCATGCGGCCCAATGCACCGACGATTCCGAATTGCATCATATCCTCTTTTTGTACGGGCGGATCATGATCCGCCCCTACGTGGCTGCCCTCTCGAATGTTTCCATCGCGCCGGCGACGGCGGCCTGCAGGTGGTGCGACAATTGCGTCATCGGCAGGCGCAGCGAATTTTCGCAAAGGCCTTTGCGCGATGCTGCATACTTCACAGGAATCGGATTCGTTTCAAGAAACATCGACTTGCAGAGCGGCAATAACTTCATGAACCTCTGGTGCGCTTCGTGCACATTACCCGCTTCGTACTGGCGCGTGATCGCGCCCGTTTCGCGCGGATAAACATTCGAAATGACGCTGATGACGCCTTTGCCGCCGATCGACAGCACTGGCACAATCAGATTGTCGTCTCCCGAAAGCAGCGTAAACTTGCCTTCGGTTTCTTGAATGATCTGTGCCATGAAACCGAGGTCACCAGTGGCTTCTTTGATGCCGATGATGTTCT
>JAKQXK010000387.1 GCA_029561505.1 Spirochaetota bacterium
TGGCGCAGGCAGACCTGTGGCAGCAGTTCTATGCCAACCCTGAAAAGACGACGGTGCCGCTGAAACTCGGCGAGAATATTTTTTCGAACCGTTGGGCACCGACGCTGATCGTCGTTACGGGTATCGTGATGGCTCTAGGCGGGCTCAAGCGCGTCGGGCGCATAGCGGCGGTCGTCTCGCCCGTCGTGACGAGCCTTCTTATTATTCTTGCGGTGTACATCATCGCCCAGAACTCGCAGAAATCTGCAGACATTCTTGCGAAAGCCCTGTCGCAGGCCTTGAACTTCAAGAGCCTGACTGCAGGTATTGTCACCTCTCTTCTTGTTTTTAAATGCGCAGCGTTCGCGGGCATCGTCGCGCCCGAAGAGGCAACGGGAATCTCAGGCGCCGTCACCGCGGCGTCGGTCAACGACTACGCCGTCAAACAAGGCCTCGTCTCGATGTCGACGGCGCTTTTTTACACAACGATTTTTATTCCTCTGCTTTGCCTTGCATACGCAGCGGGCCTGCCAGAAGTTAAGGGTGTCGACACGGCAATGGGTGGCGTCAAAGCATTGCTCGCACCAGCGCCGGCGGCTGCGAGCGAAATCATTCGTCAGGTGCAGTTTTCACTAGCGCATATTTTTTCAGGTTCTCTCGGGCGCGGTGGTTTTCTGATCATCGCGCTCTCTGCCTTTGCGCTCGGTGCAATTGCGTCAGCGGTGTGGATTATCATTCTCGACCGCCTGCTCTATTCGCTCGGCTGGCGCGCGCTGATCTGGCCGGCGCGCATCGTGTTTGTGCTCGCATTCGCGCTTTCGCAGCAGATCTCGAACCTGGGTGACAAGGTTATGGTTTCGTCAGTACTGTTTTCACTGCTGGCGATCATCTACCTGACTGCACTCGTGAGCAAACTCGCCGAAGTGCGCAGGCTCGCCGTTGAGTATTTCTCGCAGTTTCCGCATAAGCACGACCTTGCGGTGCGCTTCTACGTCGTGCTGCTGACGCTGTTGCCGAAAAACATGGTGTCGAAGCTCAACGGATTTCTCGCAGGCCTGAGACTGCCCCGCTTCATGATGACGCCGATCGTGCTGGCATTTGCACGCATTTACAAGATTAACATTCAAGAGGCGGAGCTCGAAATCTCTGATTACGAATCGCTGAACAAGTTTTTTACCCGCGCGCTCAAGAACGGCTCACGCCTGATTGACCAGAAAGAAAGTGTGATCATTTCACCGGTAGACGGCAGGCTCTTGATCGCGGGCTCGCTCGAAAAGGGCCAGCTTCTGCAGAGCAAAGGCATGGAATCGTCGCTGCAGCACCTGCTCGGTAACAACAGGTTCTATAAGCAGTTTCTCGGCGGCCATTACATGACGATTTACCTGTCACCGCAAGATTACCACCGCATTCACTCACCTGTCGAGGGCCGAATTCTCGGTTATTATTATCAACCCGGTAAACTATTTCCCGTAAACAACCTCGCGGTTAACTCGATTAACCAGCTGTTCTCGAAGAACGAGCGCCTCATTACCTACATTCAGAGCGACCAGGGACTCGTGGCAGTCGTTAAGGTGGGCGCGACATCAGTGGGCAAAATTCGCGTAACCTATGACCCGAATATCGCGACCAACCGCTGGATTCGCCTCGCAAAAGAACACATGTACGACGAAGAGATTCAGATACGCAAAGGCGCCGAACTTGGGCGCTTCGAAATGGGGTCAACCGTCATGCTGCTATTTGAACGCGATTCGGTCGATCTGCTTGAATTCGAAGAGAAACAGAAGTTGCTATTTGGCCAGCCCATAGCGCTCTTCACGCAGAAGAATGGTTCGGCGAAATCGGCAAAACCCGCCAAATTAGCCAATAAAAAATCGGCAGGTCGCAAATGAAAATAGGTATCGTCGGGCTCGGCAAAATGGGGTCTGCGTTGGCGCAGGCGCTCTCGGCAAAATATGAAGTGGTGGGTTACGAAAAGAACACTGAGGCTGCAGCGGCTTTGCGCCCTTCTCTGCTGAAAAAAATTAAACTCGAAAACTCGATCGACGCTCTCGTCGAAAACACCGATGTCGTGATTATCGCGACAAAACCGGCGCAAGTGGCCGACGTCGCTGCCGCAGTTACCGATCACCGTCTCGTGATCAGCATAGCTGCGGGCATCGCGCTGAAGACAATCGATGCTGCGCGTGGCGAAAACGGCCCCACCGTGCGCGCGATGCCTAATACTCCCCTTCTCATTCGCCGGGGCATCACTGCATTTACGGGCAATAAATTCTGCGCAGGTGAAGACCTTGCGCTGGCGCGCGAAATTTTCGAGGCAACAGGCACGGCAATCTATCTCGATCAAGAAAAACTTTTGCACGCCGTGACCGGCCTTTCGGGCTCGGGGCCCGCATACGTTTATCTTTTTCTGCAGAACCTCGAAGATGCGGGCGTGCTTCTCGGGCTTAGCCGCGCCGACAGTCGTGCGCTCGCGCTGCAGACAGTGCTGGGTTCTGCCGAACTCGCGCGCCAGTCGCATGAAGCGCCGCAGAACCTGATTCAAGACGTCACATCACCAGGTGGCACTACTGCAGTTGCGCTCAAGTCTCTGCACCGCCATGGATTTCCGAATGCGGTAATGGAGGCCGTTACGGCAGCGACGCGCCGTTCTGTAGAACTTGCCGCCGAAGCTAAACTGCCTCCCGGTTCAGGTGACTGAGCGGCAGAGCCGTGCGGTCCCAGGCGAAACCAAAAAAGACGCTTAAACTGCTCAGCGAGTCTGAGATCATTGCGGCGATTGGTCGTCTCAAATGCTCGCACCAGAACCGGCTGAGCGGCGACGATATCGGCAGCTTTCAGGCGAATGGGCAGGTATTTGCCGCAACCGACAGCCTCATCGAAGGCATACACTACCGCGACGGCTGGCTTTCACCGCGCGACATCGCCTATAAACTTTTCGCCCGAAACTATTCAGACTTCGCTGTGAAAGGCGCGAAGCCGCGCTATGCGCTGTGTAACCTTGCGCTGCGGGCAGCACACGCGAGCGAAAGTTTCGTGACGCCGTTTCTGCGCGAACTCGACAGACTGTTCACGCGCTTTGGCATTACGCTCACCGGCGGTGATACCAGCCGCGCGCAGCACGACCACTTTACCCTGAGCTTTTTCGGCAGCGCGCGCAGGTTTGTGCCGCGGGCGGCAAGGCAGCTTAAGGCCGGCGACATCGTCTTTCAGATTGGCAGAGTTGGGGGCAGCGACGCCGCGCGTGCGCTCATCGAAACCGGCGCTCAGTTTCAGGCGAAAGACATCAGGGCGTTCGCGCGCCCCGGCTTTTTAGAGCAGTACAGCCGCCCGCTTTACCCCATCGCGGCAATCGATCAGAGCGATTCGGTGCAGAAAACGTTGCAACTGCTCGCCGAAGCAAATTCGGCAGAGCTTGAAATTGAGCTTGATCAGGTGCAGACTGCGCGCAGCCTTGGGGCGGTGAATGAGGCAAATGCACTGCAGGTACTCGGTGCCGCCGAAGATCTGGCGGTTTTCGGTATCGTGCGCGGCGGCGGCAAAGCACGTACGAAATCCGCACCCGCTTTTCGCCCCATCGGCAGGGTAAAATACATCCATAGAGCACGCGCGCGCGTCTTGTACAACCTGAATGGCCGCAAATTCGAACACCACGCGACAACTTTCGAACACTTCGCCTGATATTTCAGGGCCGACGATTGTGCTGCACCGGCCGCAGATACCGCAGAACACCGGCAATATTTCTCGGCTGTGCGTCGCTCTGAAGAGTGAACTCGTCATCACGGGCAAAGCCGGGTTTCAATTTGACACGGCCGCAGTTCGCCGGGCGGGTCTTGACCACTGGCAGCACCTGAAATTCTCTCACCACGT
The DNA here is from genome assembly GCA_029561505.1 of Spirochaetota bacterium. Lineage (GTDB taxonomy): Bacteria > Spirochaetota > Leptospiria > Turneriellales > Turneriellaceae > Turneriella. Next base: position 3,847 of record JAKQXK010000387.1, read on the forward strand.
GAAGTTTGCAGATTTTTTTCGTGGTAACTCTGGCCGCCGTTATCTGGGTATTTCGAAAGCCGGCACAGAAAACGCACTGAAATTCGACTATCGGCAATCAGACGTTCTGGTATTCGGCAACGAAACGATGGGCTTGCCGCCAGCGCTCATGGGGCGCCTCACCTGCACACTCGCGCTGCCGATGGTCGGCCCTGTACGCAGCCTCAACCTGGCAAACAGCGTCGCGGTTGTCGCGTACGCGTATATGAATCACGTCTACGGCGAATCGCTGCAACCTGATTCGACTCTTTATCCGCGCACCTATTACCGAAAGAGGCAGCTTGGCTGAAACAGGTTTACCCAAGGCCCTGGTTGGCGCGCTGCAGAATCTCGCAGGTAATGCTGCAGAGATGGCGACTCTGCCCGCCGGCATTCTGCCGATGCTCGCGTACCTGCAGGCGAACTCGCCGAAAAAACCAGGGCGCACGCTCTTTGTGGTTGCCGACGACAATACCGCGCTCGAATGGCTGCGCGCTTTTACCTCGCTGCATCTCATCGAACATTCGACGCTTGAAACCGCGGCCCTCGTTTCATGGGGTGTGATTCCCTACAGTTTCACCGCCCCCGATCAGGAAAAAGAATACCACCGCACGCGCGCCGAACTGCTGATACGTTCAGAGACACCCTGCCTCATCGTC
>JAKQXK010000390.1 GCA_029561505.1 Spirochaetota bacterium
CATTCCATTTCAGGAGTTAAACCATGAAAAAAATATTCACCACAACAATTGCCATCACTGCTCTGTGCTTTTTCGCAGGCAACACCTTTGCCGCACCGGCAATGAAGATGGCCGATGAGGCCTACGAGCCTTTTGACCCAAAAAAGAAAAAGCCCGGCGATGAATGCACAAGCAACGACGAATGCCAGAAGCACCACGCATGCAAAAAGACGGGCGATAAAAATCTCTGCACCGCCCCCCCGCGCCCGAAATTGCCACCCGGTGTTGTGACCTGAAACGCGGCACATGGTCTCTGGCTGGCTCAAAGACTACCGCTTTGACCTGAGCTTCATCGCTGGCATCGCGCTGCTCGCCGGCGCGATGGCTGGCGTGACTGTGTTTTGGCCGCTGCTGTTTCTGCCAATGCTCACGGCGCACAGCTGGCTCTTCGGCTACGAACACCTCTGGGCAACTTACAGCAAACTTTTGGCGCACCCGAGCGATCGGGCACGCCATCGCTCGCTGATTTTATTCGTGCCGCCGCTCGTGCTGCTCGCGCTTTTTACCGTCGGGCACAGTTTCGGCCTCATGGGAATCTACGTCGTCTATTTTATCGGCCAGTTTCACCACACCGTGCGCCAGAGCTGGGGTCTCGCGCAGCAATACCGCCGACAAGCCGGCGGATTGCCCTGGGATAACGTGCGCCTTTCTGAACTGACACTCTGGTCGGTGCCGATCTGGGGTCTGCTCTACCGTGCGAGTCAGCGCCCAACAGAATTTCTGTTTCAAGACTTTTGGCTGCCGCCCGTGCCCATCGCACTCGTACATGCAGCGGCCGCCCTCAGTTGCGCTCTGTGGTCAATGTGGATCTACACCCGAATTAGAGCCCATCGCCGGGGTGAGCTGCCATGGGGCCACACTCTTTACATGGTCTCGCATCTCGCGATATTTCTCTGTGGTTACGTTCTGATCGATGAGATCTGTTCAGGTTGGCTGCTCGTCAACGTCTGGCACAATGTGCAGTACATCGTCTATGTATGGCTGTATAACCGGCGCCGGTTCGTAAATGGCATAGATCCTCATTCGCCATTTCTTTCGTGGCTTTCTCAGCCGGGCTACCGCCGCCTCGCCGGCTATGCGTTGGTCACGGTGACGCTCGCATTGCCGATCTATTATCTGCTGCCGCAGCTCGGCCTCACGCTCGACGGCCTGTTGAAGAATACCGCGGTGCCGATTGCGGTGATACTGGGGCTGACGCTCACGTTTCACCACTATATCGCCGATGCAATCATCTGGAAAAGGCGCAACGACGTGAATTCACCTGACAGGTTTCAGGCGGCATAATTCGCTTTACGCAGCGCGGTCTACCTGCGCATTTCGTCAGCAAAAACTATCGAGGGTCTATGAGAAAATTTGTCTATCTTTGTTTGTTACTGGCAATCGCCTTCACGCAATTCTGTTCTGAAAAATATAACGTTGTGCGCATGCGCAACGACAAGTATCTGAAAACGACTAAATATTCGCTCGCAACTGAACACGAGCTCGAAGGGCCTGGAAATCTCTTTTCGAACTACGGCAAGGGTAAGCGAAAGATGCGTCTCGATTATACGCGCGAACTTAAAGGAACGCAGGTCATAGTGAACGATATAAAAGTCGCGGTGCAACTATTCGATGACGACCCTGAAATCGATAAAAAACTCATTATTCTGATCAATGACAAGCCACTCGAGATTAGCAATTTTGAGGTGAAAACAGGCAACAAATCAGAGTCGGGCACTTCGACGCGCACAGAATATGGCTCATATACAGACGGTTATGGCAAGAGCCACAGCGGGCCACATCAGGTTTCTTCATCGTATTCCATTTCGTACAAAACCGCAGACCTGAAATTTATTCCACCCGCGCCTTTGCTGCAAGAGCTGAAGAGCCCTAAATCCATGAGCATTCGCATCTACATGGGGGCAGAAGTTGCAACGGGTGAGTTTGACGAAACAGAAATCGAGGCAGTCCGCAGATTCTATGCGAATCAGGTAGATGAACACCTCGACGACTAACAACAAAGTTGACTTTTATTTTCGCGGTGCGAAAAAATGGCAGGCTGAATTTATCGCGCTGCGAAAGCTGGTGCTTGAGTGCGGGCTCGAAGAACAATTGAAATGGGGAAACCCCTGCTACACGTTTGAAGAGAAGAATATTGTTCTGATACACGGCTTTAAAGAATATTGCGCCCTGCTGTTTTTCAAGGGAGCTCTACTTAAAGACCCGAAGAAGATTCTCATACAGCAGACGCAGAACGTACAGGCAGCGCGACAAATTCGGTTCAAGCATGTTGATGAAATCAAACGCCTCGAAAAGTTTCTGAAAGCCTATGTTGCCGACGCCATCAAGGTCGAAAAGGCGGGGCATAAAGTAGAATTCAAGAAGGTGGCAGATTTTGCGATGGCAGAAGAGTTTCAGCAAAAGTTGCGACAGTTGCCCGCATTAAAATCGGCTTTTTATGCACTTTCACCTGGCAGACAACGGGCATATTTGCTCTTTTTTTCTTCGGCAAAACAACCCAAAACCCGAGAGGCTCGGGTAGAAAAATGCGTTGCTCGCATTCTCGATGGCTTGGGCCTCGACGACTAGGTTCTCGTTTATGCTGACCAAGTCATTCTTTAACCGGTTAGCGCTCTGCTTTCTGACCGCTTCATTTTTCTCGCTGCAAGCAGCCGAGACGCGAGGGTTCGATGTCGGCGTGCTCGCGAATGGCTTTAACGTCATTCGCGGCGATGCGACGCCGCTCGCATCGGGTTACGGCGCCGGCGCGCTGGTCAGTTGGCAGTGGTCAGCAGACTGGCGAGCCGGTTTTCAGATGGGCTGCGCTCATGTTTGCGCTGGCAACCTCGAAGTTGGCTATCGCGCGCACACCTTCGATTATTCGCGCTTTCGTTACCCCGAACGTGCAATCTATTACATTATCGGCTTCGGCACAAAAGAAGTTTGGTTGCGCTTCGTCACTGGCATAAACGCTGTAAAGGATTACAGTGCGCAGCCCGGCCTCGGGGTTGGCTTCAGCCTGCATGCTTTTCAGGTGGGCAATTTTCACCTGGCCTATGGGCTTAATTTCTATATGGTTAACCAGTATATGACATTCGGGCTCGGCCAGCTCTTTGCAGCTCTGGTGTTTCGGCTGTAGGGTATTGAGCGCGATCTTCTTTCGTTTTGGTCGCCAGAGATCACTGGATGCCTGGAAAAACAAACGCGCCTGCAACGATAACACTTGACGTACGTGTCAGAGCACCGAGCGCAGATGAATGCATTGTCTCAGAATAGCAATCCTCATTCTGCTGGGGTCTGCAACTACCTTCGCCGAATCGTTTTCACCCGATCTTCAACGCAGTGAAATCAGCTTTTACGTGCCCGCGAAGATTACGAATGTGCGCGGCTATTTTCGAAGGCTTTCGGTGCGCGATCTCGTTTTCGACAAGAAGAAAGGTATAACTTCGCTGCGTGGCACAGTCGCCATTGACACGGGGTCGGTTTTCACGCGCGATCGTAAACGCGATGCACATCTGCGCGCCGACGACTTTTTCTACACGGAGAAGTATCCCGAAGCGACTGCGAAAGTAACTGACCTGACGCTGATGACGGCAGATTTTTATCAGGCAACGGTTATTCTACGAATTCGCGACAAGACCAAAACATACCAGATTCCGGTGAAGATCGAAGCCACTGATAAGAACACCTTGCGCGCGATGGGAACAATCGTGGTCACGCGCGGTGATTTTGACCTCACGGGTAACCACGTAGCGAACATCATCATGAAAGACGATGTTGAAGTGACCTTTCGCCTGGTACTGAGCCGCTAAAACAATTCGGATATATAACGTGTTTCACGCGGCGAGAGTGAAAACGGCCGGCCCGTAGAACTGGTTAACTGCGCCTCAGGGTCAATGCCGGCCGCACGGTGCATTGTACTCAAGAACTCTTTCAGGTGCCAGCTTTCTTTGAGCGGCTTTTCACCTTTGGCATCGGTCTCACCGAGCACCTGCCCTTTAACAAGAGCACCGCCGCCAATAAGGCCACTGAATATTTTTGGATAATGATCGCGACCGTCTTTGCCGCCGGCGTCTGGGGTGCGGCCGAATTCAGAAACGAGCACGAACAGTGTCTGTGAAAAGAGGCCAGAGGCTTTCAGTTCACCCAGAAGCGTCGCGAGCGCAGGGTCAAGATCGCGGCAGATTTCGGCGACTTTGGCGCGGTTGTTGTTGTGGGTATCCCAGCCGCCGATGTTGATCTGGATAAACGGTGTCTGCTTTTCAGCAAGCCGGTAGGCGAGCGCAAATGCGTTGCCGATGCGCGTGTCGCCAAAGCTCGCCTTCAGTTTCGCGGGCATCAGCCCAAGATCAAAGACGCTCAAGCGGTCTGAGTTCATAAATGAAAGAGCTGATTCAAACATCTGCTTCCAGGTATTGTAGGCCTGCGGGTTGTTTCGCCGAAAGAAGTCTTCGTTAAGAATCTCGAGCAGTTTTTCCCGGCGGGTGAGGCGCTCTGACGATAGCTGGCTCGCGCCGATCAGGTTCTGTATGCCGCGCTGCGGGTTTGAAATGTGAAAACCTGCATACTTTACGCCGAGAAAACCGGCTGAACCGCCACGGCCGCGGTCATTGATGATGATGTTCGAGGGAAAATAAGCCCCGGTGTCTTTGCGCGTGCGGGCATAGGCGACCACGCTGCCGAGCGAGGGAATATCGGGAAACCCCTGTGATTCGGTGAAACGGTAACCCGTATTGACGAGGTGCTGACCAAAGTCGTGAGCCCCGTCTTCAGAGCGTAACGTACGCACCAAATTCAGGCTCGAAAGCTGCGCAGCGCTCTTCTGCAATGTCTCGCAGACTCTGACGCCCGCGATGCTGCTGTTAACGGCCGCGAACGCAGAATCGGGTTTTGGGTCAAGGGTATCGACATGGCTCATGCCACCGACCATGTTCACGAAAATGACACTTTTTACCGGTGAAGCAACGGTGATCGCGTCATAAGGGTCTTCTTCGGCGAAAATTTTTCCGATCGAGGGCAGAGCAATACAAGCAGAAACCGCCTTCATCGCGCCAGTGAGAAATTCGCGCCGGCTGTGCGCGCGGTCAGTGAACATGAATGAACTCCTGGCTGTTGATGAGGCTCCAGAGAAAATCTGCTGCGTACTCTTTCGAGTATTTCACACTGCCTTTTAGAAATTTTGGTTCGGTTGCCTCGCGAATTCGGTTCCACTCGCTGTCTGTCAGCGGCCGGGTGAGAACTGCAAGAAAAGCTGCCTCGGCAACAGAGCGATTGCCCTTGCTTTCGCTGTACATCTTTTCAAAGTACGAATTATTCTGCGTCGCCTCACGCGTCAGGTTTCGCGTCAGCTGGCCATTCAGCATCACGAGCACCTGCTCGAGCGTAGGTTCTGTCTCGTCGTCTTCAATGTCGTTACGCTCACCGGCGCCAAAGACCGAAAGAAAGCTATTGCGCGGTGCAGGCCGTTCGATTTCACACGCGGCCGCGAAATCCCGGTTTTTTTCCCGCGGCAAGCGGGGTGTGGCGGTTCCCGCGAGGTTTGCATATTCTGCTTTGATTTCGCGCGCATCACCGATCGCGCGTTCGTTAATATTCTTCACCGAACTGATTTGGGTCGCGGTGAGCAGTGAATTAAAAAGTTGATCGGCGTCGAGCCGCACGGGTACGAAAAACAAGCTGTCGTCAGCCGATTCGGCCTCGGCCGTCTTGCGGGCCCAGGCGTCTGAAGACACAATATGCAGAACCAGCTCTTTGATGCGCGTGCCGTCTTTGAAAAACTGCTGCTCGAGGTGAGCCAACAGTTTCTCATTGCGAATTTTGGTATCGGCCCGCAAATCGTCGAATGGAAAATAGAATTTTTGCCCGGTAAGCCGGTGCCATACGCGACTCACAAACACGCGCCGAAACCGGCTATTCTGCCGGGCGGTGAGCCAATCGGCAAATACCTTTCGCCGATCAATGCCTGTCACATTGGGTTTCGAGCCATCGGGAAAAACGGGCTCTACCAACGGGCGCGGTTTATCGGCCTCTGGCGGCATGCGCAGGCCCAGCCGCGCGTCATAATCGAGGCGCACGAACTCGAGCCTAACGACGTCTTGCAGCGCCTTTTTTTCTGCTGGCGAGAGTTTCGAGAGTTTTTCTCTTCGCCATTTCTGTACGACTGTGCGCACGAGCTTCTGGTCGTCGTCGGTGAAGCGATCCCAGATGTTTTGCGGAGGTATGTTGGTGCCCAAATCTTTTTCGGGAAAGTCAATACGCTGAACGGCGTAGCCCTGTGAAAAGAAGGCAGCCAGAGCATAATACCGTTCTTGTGTGAAATCTGTATCATACGGGTGGTTGTGGCACCGGGCGCAGGTGACTTTCTGCCCATAAAATACACGGCCGACGTATTCGGCGGTCTGCACCGGATCACCCATATCACGCAAATAGAACGAAACCGCTGGGTTCGCATTCTGGTCACCTGACGCAGTGAGCATCTCTCGCACTAGCTGCGCATAGGGTTTATTGGCGTTCAGTGAATTCGTGAGATACGTGTCGAAAGCGGCATATGGCTGGTTGCGTTCGCGCGTCTTTTCGCGCAACAATGACCCCAACCAATTGCCCCAATATTCAGCAAACTCGCGCGAGCGCAGAAACTCGGCAGCATAAATCATCAGCTTGTCTTTGCGCCGGTCGCGCATGAAGGCCCCAGTCTCTTCGGGGCGTGGTATCACTCCCCTGAGTTGCAGCGAGAGGCGGCGAAAGAGGCGCAGGTCGTCTGCGCGTTCAATCTTGGTCGCGGGCACCCCGTAGGCTGCATCGAGCGAATGCGCGGCATTTAATCGCGAAGGTGTCAGACTCAGCGCGAGCAGCATCGCGCCACAGATGAAATTCAGACTTCGAAGCTTTAGACTCAGCACCAGATGCATATCAGACTCAGTGAGCAGTTTATGGTTTGGCCACGCATTTGCGACCAAAAACAGGTTATGTCCAGCCGGGTGAGAACCGTTCGCCGCTGATAAGATCAGCGTAAGCGACGATCTGTGATGATTTTGTTACGACGCATTCGAGCTTCACTTCACGCTTCTTGTGGTCAGCGATTCGGGTCACAAGAAAGTGTTTCTCTCCGTTTTGAGGGGCGCATGCACTCCATTTCGAGTTCAGTACCTGCGCAAAAGAGACAATCCCCATTTTTCTGCGCGGTGTTGTCATTCTGTCGCAGGCGCATGCCTATTGCTGAACGCAGATCAGCTTCTTCAGATCGTTACCGCAATCACCGTTGGCTGCGCTATTGATTGCCGCAGCAGCTGTGCTGGCACCGACCCCATATTGGCCCTGCACGCCCGGTGTGTTGCTTGTCCAATTCGAACAGGTATTTGCCGCTGTTGTCCAGTTGGTGTTGAGCCCTGTCCAGAAATTGTCGGCCCCGCTGGCGCTGAAGGCAGTTGTCAGCGCCCCAAAGGTGAACAAACCAAACGTATTCGTGGTAAAAACTGTGCTGTTGTAAGTCGGGCCCGCGCCGGTTTTGAGATAATACGCGGTGCTTGCCCTCATGACCCAATTCGTCTGGCCGGTTGCGTCGGTGCCCGTCGTCGTCGCGATGCGCGTAGACGCATCAGCCAGCAAAGCTTTGTAGGTGCCGCCAAAACCCGAGGGAAAATTCGGGTCGTTCGCATCGTTACAATTCGAATCGGCAACCGTCATGCCTGCATTGTAGTTGCCATTTTTGGGTGTGGTGGTGACCCAAATCAGTTTGTCATTATCGACGTTGTTCATCGGGCAGACGCCCGGTGCGACGACGCCGCCCAAGATAGGGTCGGCTGAAAATGCACCGAAGCTCACGCATTGCGGTTGATCTCCGTCGGCACGATTGTCATCGATGGGTGTAATGGTTACGGTCTGCGCAACGGTATAGTTTGCGCTGGTAAAGGTCATGCTCGTCGGGTTCACGCTCGCGCACTCAGTGGCGGCGTTGCAGGCAATACTGAAGGTTACCGATGTCGCCGGGGCTACGGCGAGTCTGATGCCAAACGTAGCCGTCGCGGTGCCCGCTTCTGTCGTGTTGCCACTCGCCGCGGTATATGTCAGCGAAACCTCGTCATCGGCGTTAGCGATCGAAACATCAGGGGGATTAAAACCCGTGTAGGCGACACCGCCCGTGGTTGGGTTTGCCACGACAAGGTTGTAGGTAATGGGCCCGTCAAAGGTACCGGAGTCTTGAACGCCGGTTGCCACAACTCGGTTTGTGCCCGCCGCAAGCATTGTGTTCCAGTTTGAACTATCGACGGTGGCGGGTGAGGTGACCGTGCCTTCGGCGGCATTCGAAGTGGTGACGGGTATAGTAACGGCACTGCCGGGCGCCGATTGCGCGATAAACCAAACCGTTGCCGTGCCGCCGCTTTCAGAGGTACCAAAGCCGCCTGATCTTCGGCAGGCAACAACAACGTTCGCTACATCGTTGTCGCAACTGTGTATCGTGACAGAAGGCACGGCGACGACGCTCGAATTCGAATATTTGGTGTCGGTCGTGACGATTGCGAAGTTGATCAGGTAGTCGTGATTGCCTTCGTTTGTGGTGTTCGAGCCACCGGTCACAACGATGGTCTGCGCGACGTTCCAACCTGAGGTGGTGCCGGCTACAGCCTGATCTTTCGTCGTGGTAAAGACGAGACTTGAAGAATTGAGCGTGCCATCATGCGCTATGCTGCGGCTGAGATTCAACGTCACATTGGCCGTTGGCGCCGAACGCAGGCGTATGGTGAAAGTCGAATACACAGCTACCGACAGTTGCGCCGCATCGTCGGTGGCGAGCCCAGTCACCGTAGCAGCGCTGGTTGCGGTCAGCGTGGTTGATCCGTTGGCGACAATCTCAAAGCCGGGTGTGTCGTTGTCGAGATTGTTCACGGTCACGTTTTGGCTGGGCGCAACGCCATTGTAGACAGGGTCAGAACTCACTGCGTTCTCGATTTTGATCGTATATTGAATGTTGCCGTCGGCCAGGTTGTCGTCGACACCTGTCACAGTGACTGTCTGCGGTACACTGTAGTTCGCAGGTGTAAACGTGAGCGACTGCTTGTCGACGGTGCCTTCTTGGTTGGCGTTGTTTTTTGAATCGGCTTTCTCATTGATGCCGATAACAACATCGGCAGCGGGCAGGGCCGTTAGGTGCACGGTGAAAGTTGCCGCTTGCCCTGTTTCAGAGGTATTCGTGCTGAGATTCGACACACGAACCGCGCTGCCGACGTCGAAGCGAAAAATTTTCTGAGAAGATTCATTTTCGTAGGTCATACCTTTACATGAAGCGAAAATCGCCCACAGCGCAATAGCGGTGATGGTGCGTGCCGATAACAGTTGCAACTTTGTTTTTGCCATGATTTTCTCCGTATTACTGATTCAACACTCGAACTTCGACGCGCCGGTTTTTTGCCTGCCCTGCTGCCGTCTTGTTATCGGCAACGGGTTTGGCCGAACCAAACCCGTCGATTTCCATGCGATTTGCGAGAATGCCCTTCGAGACCATATACTTTTTCACGGTTTCTGCGCGCGCCTTTGAAAGTTTCAGGTTATATTGCTGCGTTCTGCCCGCCGCGGTATGCCCTTCAATGGCCACAGAGACGTCGGGGTTGCCGTTCATGAATGCGTACATTTTATCGAGATGCGGATAAGACGCCGGCTTTAGGTTGGGGGAGTCATCCTCAAACTGAACACCGGCCAGCTGAAATTTTTTCGGAGTCAGAACGAGATCAAGTTTCTGCGGCGGCGTGTCTTTTTTCGCAAGCGCAAGGTCTGTCTTACCCTGAAAATGGGCAGGGCGCTTGACCGTGACGATATAGCTCGCACAACCTGGTACTTCGATGCGGTATTTGCCGTCGTCTTTGGTTTCCACTGACTTCACTACATCACCCGATTGTTTTTCTATAACAGAAACCGTCGCGGCAAGCGGTTCACCCTCGAAAGACTGCGTTTCGCCGTAGAGTTCAACCGGCTTGCATTCGGGGGCCTGCGCCACCGGCGACGGCGAATTGCGCAGGTGCCAGGCTGCGCCGGCCTTCACGATCATGTATTGCCCATCGAGCTCTTGCCCGTGAAAAGTGTAGCCGACGTCGACGAACAGCGCGAGCTGCCGCAGGTTCTGCGGGTGTGCCTCGATGCCGAGGGTGTACTCGATGCCAGTTGCGCTGTAGGTTCCCGAGCTGGTTGCGCTTTCACCGGCAACCAGCTGGCTGGCATAGATGTCTTTTACTTTGCTGTTGCGCGTAGAAAAGATCTGACCCTGATTCAGCTTCAGCGACGGCGACCAAAAGAAACCGCCGTAAGGCTTGGCAAAATTATAGAAGAGGCTGAACTGTGCCATAACGGGGAAAAGCTGCACATCTGAAGAGCTGCGTGTCAGTTCAACACTGAGCGCCTGATAGCCAACGATAAGACCCAGGCGCGTGCTGAGATTAAATTTGTCGATCGGGATAATCTTCTCAATA
>JAKQXK010000399.1 GCA_029561505.1 Spirochaetota bacterium
CCCGATTTGGGTTTGCGGCAATCACAGCCATCTGCGTCGCCATGAGGGCAGACAAAGAAGTCGCCTACGGTAGCCCCCGCGACAGCCAAAAGAGCCACAATACGGGCATTAACTGCCTGCAGCTGTGCCTGGCTTATTAGACCGCGCGACACCCCCGACTGGTTGGTGGCGACGACAACAGGTATGCCAAAAGAATTCAGTAGTTTTATGCCCTCTGCTGCACGCGGCATCAGGGCCACTTTCTCAGGGTCGTTCAGATAACCAGGGTCTTCGTTAATGGTCTTGTCGCGGTCGAGTATAACCGCATAAGATGAAACTGAAATCATGACGCCGAAGTGCGCGGCGCACCTGCTGACGAATGCCGGGCATTACTCAGCGCATGATGGCGGTCGATCACAATGCGCACCGACTGCAACTTCTTATTCAGACACGCGCGACAAACTCCGTTTTGGTAGACGCGCTCAACGATCGACGAGCATTCTTGACATTCAAAAAATTTCTGTTGCTTGTCTGTCATGAAAGGGTTCAGTCATCAGCATCGCATCACCCTCATGAGCCACGACGCAGAATGAGAAGAACTTTCCGGTACACGTAACGAAACGTAAAGACGAAATCAAAAAAAAATCAGCGATTGCAATACTTTTTTTCGGCACTATGTCTCTTCTTTGCGAAGAGTTATGCACAGTTTTCCACATCAAGCAGAGACATAACACAAACCAGTTACGAAAAACTGGCATGCGATTTGCCACGCGCTGTGTAATATGACTAATAAAATCCGCGAATCGCCGCCGTAATTTTTTCAACCGCCGCTTTGTTCAGCATCGGATACAATGGGAGCATTAACCCACGCTGGTGCAGACGCTCTGCGTTGGGAAAATCAAGTGGATTCAGCGCCATGATGTGGTGCAATGGCCCGTTAGGGAAGACTCGCCGCGTTTCAATCTGCAAAGAAGAGAAATAGCGCTGTGTGTGTGAAATCTCCGCATCGCCGATCACGGGAAACGAACCGCAGACATCGCAATCGGGCGCGTTGAAAAAAGTTTTCAGGCGGCTGTTCTTAATCGCTTCATTATATAGCACACCCATGCGGCGGCGGCGCTCGATAATCGCAGAAAGATTACCCAATTGTTCAAGACCCATCGCCGCCTGGTAGTCGGTGATCGCATAGTCGAACCGGACACGATAAGGCCGGTTACCGCCCTGAACACGCAGGTCTTTGATAATAGAAAAGAGATTGTGTGAATCAGTCAGCACAACAGCGCCTTTGCCAATCGTCATCAAATGGTCTTCGTTGAGCCCCGCAATCGCAATGTCTGCCTCGCTGCCAGCCTGACGACCATCAAATTCATGACCAATCACGTGCGAAATATCTTCGATCACACGAATCTTGCGCTCTTTGCCCTTGCGCAGACCCTCGGCTTCGAGCCGCTCATAGAACGGGCGGTAATCCTTATAAGCACCAAATGTATATGGTAGAAAAACACCCTTAGTACGCTCGGTTATCGCCGCAAACAGCACATCGGGGTCGGCATGAAACGACTCTTTCGCAAGATCGACCAGCACCACTCGTGCACCCGTATAATTAATCGCATCGATCAAATTCAGCGGCGCCGAAACCGGTGCGATAATTTCGTCATCGGCCTTCACCTCAAGCGCAAGCAGCGCCATGTGAAATGCGGATGTATAGGCGTCGAGAGCAGCTGCGTGCTGAAAGTCAAAAGTGCGCGCGAACGTTTTTTCAAAGTCAAGCACACCCTGACCGAATGAAACTTCTTCAAGAACCAACGACTCGAGCACCGAGCGCAGCTCGTTGCGAGACAGCGTCGGCCGTGAATACTGAATCGTGCGGTTGCGCTGCGCCGCCTGCGTCGATACCGCAGGGCCTCGCATCGCGCCCGTTACTGCCGCTTCTACTGACATATTATGTCTCATCAGGCTGATGCGACATAATACGACAAGCGAAAAAGGGAAAAATGTGAGGCTTGTGAGAAAATCTGCTGCCTTTGTGGTATTTAATCAGTAGAGGCCCATGTCAGACAAGATGAAAACCAGTATATCGTTACCAGCCGAAGACGAGCAACAATGGCGGCTGCACCGCATGCAGATCTCGGCCCAATTACCAGCGTACTTACGCGAGTTTCACCGCCAGAAAGCGCGCCGCATCGGACTGAAGCAATTCAGCAATTGCGAGCAGGGTCTCGTGCGGTTTAATGTTTACTGGGATCAGGAGACTTATAACCGATTGCACGCTGTTGCCCATGCTCTCTGCATGAGCGTGTCGCATCTGATTTGGCAGATTCTCATGTTTGTACTTGCCGGCGGAAAAGTCGCAACCGTTTTCAGTAATTATGTCTTTCAACCCAAGAATTGGTCGGCTCGTGAGCTGAGCTACTCCGAGAAACTGACATTCAAGTCCCGACCGAGAGGTCGAAGAACTAGACGGGCTTCGAACATCTGGGACAAACCGCCCTTACGCTTTACGGCCTGAGTTTTTCCCGTTTTTTAACCGCCTATGGCAAAAAAAGCCGCTTCGGCGCGCAAACCCAGTTCGCGCCCACAACCGCGTAAAGGCGCAAACAACAGCAAACCACGCATGAACACGGGGCGCGATTCGCAAGGCTCGGCAACCGGCCCAATCATCAGAACCTTGCCCAACGCGATCGATTCAGAACGACCGCGCCGCAGCCTCTTAAAGAAGATACTCATCACGCTTGTTTTGGTGATTCTCGTCGGTTTTGGCTGGCTGACGTGCAAAGGCAAACGCTCGGTGGCAGCCGAAACGGGTACAATTAAGGTTGAGGGCATTTCGGGCACCGTGACCATCGCGCGCGACGCGTATGGAGTGCCATTGGTGAAGGCAGAAAATGAGGCCGACGCGTTCTTTGGCGCGGGTTACGCAACTGCAAACGACAGGCTGTGGCAGATGTATGCATCGAAACTCGCAGTCACCGGTCGGCTCGCAGAAATCGCAGGTTCTAAGATGCTGCCGGTCGATGTTTACATGCGCACGGTCGGCATCAAACGCAACGTTGATCGCGCGATCAACGCGATGCCGGCAAAATACAAGGCGCCGCTTGAAGCTTACGCTGCGGGCGTCAACGCTTACCTCAAAGCGAACCCGAACCTGCCGCTCGAATTCACGATCTCGGGTTACACACCCGAACCCTGGACGATTCTCGACTGCGGTTACGTTTTCGGCGCACTCTCGTTTGGTCTGGCGCTTAATATCAATGAAGAACTTTTCTTTCTCGATGCTGCGAGTATACTCGGCGCCGAAAAGGCTGCGTGGCTCGTGCCAGTCTATCAAGACGAACCGATACCCTTCGCCGAAGCGCAGAAAATTGACAATAAGCTCGCTGCGGATCTCTCACCGCACAGAATGCAGTTAGCTGATGTTTTGACTGACCTCAATAAACTTTTTAAGACCGGTATGCCTGCGTCAAATAACTGGGCCGTCAGCGGCAACAAGACAAAGGGTGGCAAAGCGATACTCGCAAACGATACGCACCTTCCGCTGACTATACCTTCGCTTTGGGGCATGATGAGCATCGAATCACCCGGTTACACAGCGGCCGGCGTGACGATTGCGGGCCAACCGTATATCCAGCTCGGTTATAATGGCAAAATTGGTTGGGGAGCTACCATGGTCGAAGCCGATTGCCAAGATCTGTTCATCGAAACCGTGAAATCTGAAAATGGTCAGACGCTCTATTTAAAATCTGACAACACCTGGGCGCCGGTGCGTGAAACGACTGAGCACTTCAAGGTGCGCTTCGGCAAAGACCGCGACATAAAGCTGCGCTTCACCCGTAACGGCCCGCTCGTTTCAGACGCGATCAACCAGCTGAAGACCGAAGCAGCAATGCCGCTTGCGCCAACAGGCATCAAGACCGAAAAACACCTCGCCATGCGCTGGTCGCTGCAAGACGGCGACACCGCAGGCATCGGCATCTATGAAATGGGGCGCGCGCAGACGATGCAAGAATTTCGTACCGCGAGTTCAAAGATTCAATCTATCTACCTGAACCTTGTTTACAGCGACGGCGAAAACATTGCCTGGCAGACAACGGGTCGCATTCCCGTTCGTACCAAAGGCACCGGGCAACTACCTTCGATTGCCGCAGAAGGCTACCGCTGGAAATCATTTCTACCATTTGAGCAGCAGCCGCACCGCGAGAACCCTGAGAAAGGCTTTCTCGTGACGGCGAACGACCGCACCGTCGCGAAAGGCGATTCACGCAAGATCAGCTCGGTCTGGTACAGCCCCGAGCGAGCCGAACGCATCGATTCGCTGCTCGCCGCCAAGAACGACTGGACAGGCAGCGACACGCAGAAAATGCACATGGACGTCTATTCGCGTATGGCAGAAAAAACGCTGCTGCTTTTGAAATCAGAAGAGGCACGTATCAACGCGGCGATTGGCCGCCTCAGCGAAAAGAAACAGAAGCGCGCTAAATCCGCATTGGAAATATTCTCCAAGTTCGACAACGTGATGCATAAAGACTCACAGGGTGCTGCGCTCATCGGGGCGTTCTATCATGTCTTCACGCGCAATGTGTTCGGCGACGAACTCGAAATCGATAGCGGCCTCTGGAAAGGTTTTATCGACATCAACCTCAGATCGTACAGCGCGCCGCAAGACCATATTTTGGGCCGCGAAGAGAGCCCGTATTTCGACAACGTCAAGACTCCCGAAAAAGAAACGAAGGCCGACATGCTCGCTCTGGCGCTCGCCGATGCATACGAGTTCTGCGGCGACGAAATGGGCGCGCCTGAGAAATGGCGCTGGGAAAAACTGCACAAGATCTACTGGAAAAGCGACATCACGAAAGATTTGCCGCTGGGCAGCTGGTACTGGAACCACGGGCCGGTCGCATACCAGGGCGACAGCCACACGATCAACGTTGCGCACTATGCCTGGGGCGAGAACTTTGATACGTTTGTGATACCGGCGATGCGGCTTGTGGTCGACTTCAACGAAAAAGAACCGGCAAACCTGATTGTGCACACCGGTGTATCGGGCAACCCGTCGTCACCGCACTACCGCGACCAGATCAAGCTGTTTCTGGGTGGCCAGCAGAATGCATTGCCGATGGGGCCTCAGGCGAAACAGCAGCAATACTCGAGCGTGCTGAAGCTAGAGAAATAGATTTGAAGGCCCCGCCAGCGAAACCTGGCGCTTCTGTATATTTCGCCGAACTTGTAGAAACCAGGTCGTTGAGCGCACCGTTAAGGACAAATCACGCCCGCAGCCAGCGGTATCGAATACTTCGATGCGAGATAGCACTCGGTAATGCGACGCTCTGCCGTAGAGGCATCTTTCACCGCAACGACCACTTCACCGATTTGCCCGTGATACGAACCGGCATAGTTATAGCGGGCGCCGACGAGCAACGGTTGGCTGTTTGCCCCTGTCAGGGTTGAGCCCATGACTGTCGAAGCCAATTGCCCGTTCACGAAAGTCTGAATGGCATTGCCGGCCCCGTTGACCATACAATAGATTGACGGTGTTTCATCGATGACCGTATCGACGACGTTCGCGCTGGGCGGGTCGCCGATTTCGAACTTCATAGCGTTGGCTGCGTTTTCGGTAATCATGCCCCAGCTATTCGACTGCAACCCACCTCGCTTTTCGACGAGTCCCCGGTAGCCTGAGCCTTTACGCGTCAAGGCAGCGCATACCGTGAGCCCATTGCAGGTCACGGG
>JAKQXK010000439.1 GCA_029561505.1 Spirochaetota bacterium
CGGGTTCAATGCCGAATGACGATATATTTAGGCCATCCTTGGCCTGAATTAATTCTCGACCCGGGCTAAAGTTTGCTGTAGTCATTTTTTATGACCGAATACCCCCAAGCCCCGGGGGCTAAACACCGTTTTCATTGACAACCTGTTGATTCGGGCGGGGCAGTAAACAAGTGACATAATTATGCGGAACGACTTCTCTCTGGACCCTGTACTGACGAACAAAGACGATTCAGACCCGATTCTGGAATATAAGAATATTGATACTTCGGCTCTGCAGGCGCGCCGGGTTCTGTTGGGCAAGATACCTTTTTATCAGGCGACGTCTGCCGATCTGGTAGCGCATTCGATTCACCGTCTCGACCAGATGCGTGAAAAGAAGAGCAAGTCGACGGGCCAATTTGGCGCACAGCTGGTCTTTCCGTTCGACCCATACCGTTATGTTTGGGTGCGCTTCAGAAAGCGTATGCTCAAGATGGTCGACGAATCTTTTATTAACCTGCCTGACGGCGCCGGTATGCTCTATATGTCGCGGGCGCTGGGTAAACCCTTACCCGAGCTGATTTCGATGGTCGGTTATGCGATGAACCTGATTCGTATAGCACATGCAAAAGAATACACCGTCTTCTTGCTCGGTTCGCGCGACGAAGTTCTTGAAAAACTCTACACCAATTTTCGCCGCTCATTCGCCGGTCTGCGCATAGTCGGTCGCCACAACGGCTACCTTAAGGGTGCTGCCGGCGAACGCGTGCTCGAAGCGGTTCGCAAAACCGACCCGCATATACTTTTTGTGGGCATGGGCTACCACCGCGGCATGAAATGGATCGAACAGAACCGCGCGCAGCTCGGTGACCTGATCGTCGTGAATGTCGGAGGTTCTTTCGACACGCTTTCGGGCACTAAAACAAAAGCCCCCCATTCGATCGCAGCTGCGGGCTATACGTGGCTGTGGCGCACGCTGAACAAACCCTATCGCTGGCATCGCCTGCTGCTTGTTGCCTATTGGTTCTTCGAAACCATGTACTTCAAATTCTTTAAGCGCGAAAAAGCCTAGCCGCCGCCACGGTCAGTCAGCGCGAACGGTACCATGCGCACGCAGCGCCGGTGCCGGCGATGATGCCCGGCGATTCAAGCAAAGCCTTATTGAAGACGATCGGAATGCCCGCCTTGTCAGCGAGCTCTAACCCGGCAATATTCAAGAGCGCCGCGGCCCCGGCGATGTCCCATTCATTTTTGGGTCGCACAGATACCGCAAGATCGAATGTGCCATCGGCGATGAGCGCGAGCTTGTAAGCGATTGAACCGATGGCATATTCTGCGAGCTGCGGGTAAGCGCTTTCAAGATGCTTCAGTTCACCGGCTTTGAATTCGCTGCGCGAGACGACAATGCGCGGTGGTTTGCCCACTGCGTGATCAGCCGACGCTACCCGGCGGGTGAACACGGCACCATTGAGAAAGAGGCCGAGACCTTGGGCGCCGCTCAGCAGATAGTCTTTGGCAGGGTTGAACACAAAACCGACTACGGCGCGGCCAGCTTCAACCAACCCAACGGAAATGGCAAATTCGTCGCGGCCTTTGATGAACTCGCGGGTGCCGTCGATTGGGTCGATAATCCAGACGCGTGGCCGCTCGAAACGATCACGCAGCATGCGCGCTGACTCTTCGGCAGAATCACTCTCTTCGCTCAATATCGCATCTTGGGGAAAAAGCCTCTGCAGCGCTTCGCTGATAATTCGATGCGCGGCGTAATCTGCTTCGGTCACGGGGTTCTCAGGGTCTTTGTGCTGCACCTGATATTTCTGGCTGGTATAAAATTGCATCACTGCAGCGCCGGCTTCGCGCACGACGGGCAGCATGAGGTGATATTCCCGGGAATAATGGCTCATGCAACTGACTCGAGCGCAGGGTTAAACAATAGATGAGGGTCCAGCGCTGTTTTGATGCTGCGCTGCACTGCGAAATATTCGTCAGGGAGCACGTTCTGCGCAATTTTACGTTTGAGTCTGCCGAGACCATGTTCACCCGACATCGCGCCGCCCACGCGAGTCGCGGCTCTCGCGAGCGACAGCATCAGCGGCTCTAGCTTTGGCAGCTGAGCTTCGCTCTCAAGCAGATAGTTCACATGCAGATTACCGTCACCTGCATGCCCCCAGATTGCGGTTTCAACACCTGATAGGCCAGCCTCGTGCCTGGCCGCAGCGATCGTAGCGGCCAGCGCCGGTATCGGCACAGCGATGTCTTCGCCTAATTTGAACGGATATCTCTTTTTGAGTTCGAGAGTGATCGCCTTTCGCTTTGCCCAGAGCTGTCGCCGGCTGTTTTCGTCACGCGCGGCTATCCATTCGACTGACTTGTTCAGATTCTGCAGCCGGTTCAGCGCGTACGTCACCTCGTCAGCATCGCCGTCGAATTCGATCATGAGCAGCGCCCCGGCGGCCCCAACCGGAAAATCAACGAGTCGCAGGCTATACGCGTCGAGCATCTCGATTGAGCGGGGCTTCAAACCCGCCGCCCTCAGCTGCAATATCATTTCGACGGCTGCGGGCTCATCAGCAAAGCCCGCGAGCACGAGCGCTGCGTCGGCAGGCTGCCCGGCTAGCCTGATGGTTGCGTCGAGAATTAACCCCAGTCGGCCTTCGCTGCCACACAGCAGGTCTGTCATCGAAAACCCCATTGAGGTTTTGACCGGCACTGAGCCCGCAGCGACGACCTGCCCCGATGCGGTGAGCCAGCTAAGTGAAGCGAGATTCTGCCGGGTGGTGCCATATTTAAGTGATGAAGGCCCGGCTGCATTCGTCGCCACACTGCCCCCGAGTGTGCAGAGCCCCAGCGATGAGGGATCAACCGGGTACCACAAACCGGCGCCGACCAGCGCAGCGTTAAGGTCGCTCAGAATAACGCCGCAGTCTGCGCGCAGCGTCTGGTTCTTTTCGTCGATGTCGATGATGCGATTCATGCGGGTCAGGTCGAGCACGATACCCTGGGCCGGCACCGCGGCGCCCGAGAGGCCACTGCCACCGCCGCGCAAGGTAAATGCAAGCTGCGATTTTTCAGACGCGTGTTCGCGCCGCAAGGCGTTCAGTTCACTGACAAGCGCGATTGTTTCAGACTGAGAACCGGGCCGAAGTACGAGCGAAGCCGCACCTCGCAGGTAGGTTTCATCGCGCAGATAACCTTCGAAGCTATCGTCTTCTGGCCAGCATGCATGTGCTTTGCCCACAATTGCCTCAAGGCGCCCAAGCGCTGCCCGCAGGCGATCGCTTGCCTCGACCTGAGATCGGCGATTCATGTTGTCAGGGTGTGGCAAAGAGGCGAAGCGCAAAGTAAAAGATGTTTTCATCTGCCACAAGAAATCTGGTGCGCTCGCTGGCCGTCGCGTGGTGCCTAATTCTCTTTAATTGCCTATCGATGGATAAAAAAATATTCGAAGCAGGTTGCGCAGAACCCCGCAAGAAGCCCGAAGAAATTGTCATCGGTTACGCGGTTCCACTGGTCGCGCATCGTTATCTCGGCGAAATCACGATTCAGTATGGCGTCGGGTATGAGCGCTCAGAAATTCTGAGGCGCCTGCGTCTCGAAGCTGCCGCCTGCGGTGCCGACGGCATGTTGCTTGGGTCATTTTCGCGGGTCGACAGCAAATGGAAATGGGCAGACAAGGCGGCGAACGACTCGTTCGACACGTCGGGTTTTCGGCTGATTGTGACTCTTTACCGCCTTCAGGATAATCAGCGCTGAATTTGTTTCGCTTTTTCCCATGCCTGGTTCCAGGTTTCAATGGAGACTCTTTCACCTGTGGCGAGCGGGGCAGCGAGGTCTTTTTCCATAGATCTGAAACGCGTTTCGAACTTGCCGCATGCTTTTCTCAAGGCGCCCTCGGGGTCAATGCCCAGTAGCCGCGAATATTGTGCCAGCGCGAAAAGCAAATCACCCATTTCTTCTTCGCTGCGCTGCAACGATTCGGCGCGGGCTGACTCGAGTTCTGCCAGCTCTTCATCGACTTTTTCTCTGACGGCTTTCAGCCCCGCTTCACCTGCGGGCCAATCGAAGCCGAGGCGTGCGGCTTTTTCGCCGAGGCGCGCCGCCCGCTGCAGACCTGCAAGAATTTTGGGCACGCCGTCGAGATACGATACCTTGCCGGCGTTTGTGTGCCCGGCCTTTTTGTCGCGCTCGCGGGCTTTGATTGCCTCCCAGTTGCGCAGCACCGTGGCCGAATCACCGACGCTGAGATCGCCGTAGACGTGCGGATGCCGCGTCACAAGCTTATCTGCAATTGCCCGCGCGACGTCTTGAAAACCAAACCGGGCCTCTTCTTCTGCGAGCTGTGCATGAATAACCACCTGAAACAGCACGTCGCCGAGCTCTTCTTTCAGATCGGCATCGTTTTCACCGCCTACCCCGCGCTCAATCACCTCGACCAGTTCGCTCGCTTCTTCGAGCACATGTTTTGCCAGCGACTGGTGCGTCTGTTCGATATCCCAAGGGCAACCGCCGTTTTTATCTCTGAGGTCGCGCGCCACGTTCAACAGGTCGGCGATCGCATCGTCTGACACGGGAGGAATTTTCATTCGGTCATTTTTTATGTGGCACCCCCGGTGCCACATAAAAAATGACCGAGCATGCAGTTACGTTTGAAACCGCAGACGCTCACTGTTATTGGTGATTTTCTATTGCTCGCGGGCGGCTATGCAATTTACCTTTTTTGGGTGAATCTCTCGCCTTATTGGGCAGCAGCCGCCGCCGCCGGGCACGTTGCGGTGCTGGTGTCACTTAAACTCTACCGTGCCAATCTGCGCTTTATCAGTCTGTATGTTCTGCGCACACTCTTTCTGATCTCTCTGACTGGGGCTGTGGGCGCGGCGCTGTTTGCCTTCTTCGCCCACGAACGGCTGCACCTGGAAGCATTGGCTCTCATCGCATTCCAGAACGCGGCAACACTAACGCACCGGCTGTTCTGGTATTTTCGGCTGAACCCTGAAACACGCTTCAAGAAGCAAGGGCTGACGCCGGTAATTATCTATGGAGCGGGCACGGTGGCGTACCACCTGTTGCAAGATCTTTCGGCCGAAGACCTGCTTGGTAAATACCAGATTGCGGCGATTGTCGATAACGACAAACAAAAGACCGGGGGGCATGTGGGCCCATACCGCATTCATGCAGGTACAGAACTGCGCGCGCTCGCAGAGAAATATCAGGCCTCTGAAATCTGGTTCACGATGCCCGCCACTCCAGATTTTCTCCGTGAAGTGATGGATAGCCTGCAGAAGCTCAGCATCACCTATAAACTGATACCCAGAAAGCTGGCGCAGTTCGCACCCGATATTCGTAAATTGCGCATTGAAGACCTGATTCGCAGACCTGAAATCAGGCTCGATGAGTCGCGCGTGCTCGCTGCGCTCGGCGGCAAGCGTGTACTCGTCACAGGCGCTGCAGGCTCAATCGGCCGCGAGCTCGCACGCCAGATTGCTGCGCTTGAACCTGCCCGGCTCACACTCATCGACCAATGGGAACACGGTGTCTACCAGCTCGAGCAAGAATTTAACGCAGAGAATGTGTTTTGCGCGATTGCCGATGTGCGCAATGAACGTCGCCTTTACGACATCATCGCCTCAGAGAAACCTCAAGTCATCTTTCACGCTGCGGCATACAAACACGTGCCGCTGATGGAGGCAAACCACATGCAGGCAATTGAGACGAATATTCTCGGCACCTGGCATCTTATCGGTGCGGTTTCAAAGTATCTTGCTGATAACGGTGCTGTATCGCCTGTGAGGCTCGTCAATATTTCAACCGACAAGGCAGTCGCCCCCGAGAGTATCATGGGCATTACCAAACGCATTGCCGAACTGATCGTTTATAATTCTGGCAAACACAGCAACGGGCGATTGCAGACCGCGAGTGTGCGTTTTGGCAATGTGCTCGGTTCTTCGGGTTCGGTCGTGCCCCTTTTCTGGGAGCAGATTCAGCGCGGCGGCCCTTTAACGGTCACGCACCCCGATATGGAAAGGTTTTTTATGACGATTCCCGAAGCAGTGCGTCTCGTATTGCAGGCAGCGTCGCTGCCCGAAGAAGCTGAAACGATTCTTGCACTCGATATGGGCAAACCCGTGCGCATTGTCGAACTCGCCGAACGGCTGATACTGCTTGCCGGTAAAAAACCGCACGAAGATATTCAGATTATCTTCTCGGGCATTCGCCCCGGAGAAAAATTGCAAGAAGAACTCTTCTGGGAAAAAGATTCGGTGCAGACGGCGATACCGTTTATCTTTCGCTCAGCCGCTGAGCTGAGGCACCTCGATATTGAGGATTTCTTGCTCAGGCTGCGCGAGGCACTCAATGGCGAACATTCGCGCTCGTGGTACAAGGAGTTTTTGCTCCGCTTTGTTTAGTTAACCCTCGGCCTCTTCGATTTCACGCGCCAGCCTGGCTTTGCCTATGCGACGCTGCATCACAAACCACCCGTAACCACCAAGAACCAAAGTCACCGCGAGAAACATCACCTGAAAAAATGAAATCATCAGAAAAGCCTGGCTTTCTTTCATGCCAAAAACCGGCAATAACGCGACCGCGATCGCCTGAAAGACTCCCACGTAACCGGGGGTCGAAGGTACGCTGCTCGCAAAGCCGATGATCGCGACGAATATGATCGCCTGAGGCAAAGTCAATTCACTGCCAAACGCGGCGGCGAGCGCTCTGAACATAAACGCGTCGACGAACCAGATGATCAATGTATAAAGAAGAAACTTTGTGAGAAACCCGGGGTGATGAAAAACGCGGATGCCATCGAGCATGCCGTTCAGAAACGCCTCAAGCCGCATTTTGAATGCGACGCCCAGCGGTAGCAAATGGATCAACTTAACCCAGAAAGCCTGCATCGAGGGTGCGATGAAGGCGATAAGCACCACGAGCAATACGAGTGGTAGAATAATTGTCCAGATGGTGCGAAACGCAGG
>JAKQXK010000448.1 GCA_029561505.1 Spirochaetota bacterium
CCCGTCTCGGCAAAGATTACAGCGAATAAAATGGCATACATGTATATACCATATTGCAGCGACCACACGTCGAGATAGCGCTCGAGGTGCAAAACAACATCGACAGCCGCTACGATGAACTCCATGTTTACTAACTTTACCACGCACCTTGTTCTGGCAATTATTATCTGAATTGCCGGCGGGGTCAGCATAAATAGTTGTCGTAAGCTCCCGGCCCGCAGATCTGGGTTTATGCATTCATTTAACCGCTTTTTGGCAATTTTGGCCCTTTCTGCTCTCTCGGCCTGCAGCTCAACTACGAAACGCCTCGATGCAGGCGAAGACATGACAGCAGATTCAGGTGAATTAACCAGGGGGGAGCTCGAAAAGGCTGCGCAAAGCATGGCGCAGAAGGTTCAGGCGCACTTTCAGGCGAACCGGCCCGCTGAAGGTATTTTCGTGGCATTTCTACCGACGAAGAACGACACTTCAGAGCAGTTGCCCGTAAACGTTTTCGACAACCGCGTGGTCGCCGATCTGCTTGCCGGCAAGATTTACACCGTGAGGGTAGAAGACCGAACGAAAGCCCTTTCTGAGATAGCCTTCAGCCAGACTGGCGCTACCGAAAACGGCATTTCTGCGGGCAAAATGCGCAGCCCCAATTTTTTCATTCAGGCAGAGATTCATGAAAACATCTTCAAAAGTGGTGGCACGCGCATCGTTGAGCAAATCTTGAATTTCGAGATGCGGTCGGTAGAAACCCAGCTTGTTGTGTTCAGCGATCAGGTGATTTATCGTAAAAAGCCGCGCAATCAAAAGGGCGGCGTGGGATGGTAATCAGGAATATATGCGTTCAGGCGTTCGCGCTCGCGCATATATTTCTCGTTGTTAACTGTTCTGGCTCGTACGCCAAGAAGATTCGGGCGGCCGAAGAAGCCTATTATACCGGCGATATCGACACGGCAGTTCAGCGGATTACGCCCCTGGCTCAAGATGCCAGCGCGAAAGACCGGCTGCTCTATTATATGGAAGCCGGCGTCATCTACCATTCGAAAGGTGATTATGTTACCAGCAATGAGATTTTCACCCGGGCTGACGAGATGGCCGACGAGATCAAGACCAGTATCACAGGTTCTGTCGCCGGTTTCTTGCTGAGCGATCGCGAGTCGGCGTTTCAGGGCGAGAATTTTGAACGTATTCTTATCAAGTATTATCTTGCGCTCAACCATACTTTGCTGAAAGATCTGGCTGCTGCCAAGCGCACGCTGCGCAAGCTCGAAGCCGATCTCAAAGATATGAAATACGAAGACGCCGCGTACAAGCAGGTGCTGGCCGCGCGCTACCTCGACGCGCTCATCTCAGAAGAGCTGAAGCAATTCAACGATGCCCGTGTGCAATACAAGAATCTTGAAATGTTTGGTGCTGACCCGGCATGGCTGGCAAGAGAACGTTATGCACTGGCAGCCCGTGCGCGCGACGCCGGTGACATGGCGAAATATGCCGCGCATAAATTTACGCTGCTCGAAACGGGCGTCAGAACCCCCGCAGGCAAAGAAGCTGGTGAATTGGTCGTGCTGGCGCAGACAGGTAAGGCGGCGGTCAAAGCGAGCCGAGGCAACCTGATGAACGACCGTGAGTTTGCGCTTGCGCTTCGCGTCGCAATCGACGTCGCCATCTTGTCTCAGGGCAAAGGGCTGTCTACCGCAGGGGTAATCGCCATGATGGGCACGGCTGAAAACCCAATACCCCGTTTTGACGTAAGGGATAACTCGCCTGTGCCACCTTTGTCTGTGCTGGCAGCCGAGCTCACAGGTTCAACGGTTCTCACTGACTTCGACGTCATGGCGCAAAAAAACTTCAACGACAACTATTCGTCTTATATCAACAAGAATGTCGCGTCGATTGCCACGAAGATTGTCGTCGCCGCGGTAGCTGCCGATGCCTTGGCCCGTGAGATTCGCAAGAATAACGATGGCGTGGTCGGGGCTCTCGGCGGTCTCGCAGTCGGCCTCGGTGCGGGGGGGGCAGTTGCCGCAACAGTCAAACCTGATCTGCGCAGCTGGCATACTTTGCCCTCAGGGTTTGCAGCGATGCGCGTTTGGTTAGCGCCGGGCACCTATAGCATCAATGTTCCCGATGCGACCTCGGGCTACGTTGTTTACGGTAACCACTCTGAGTCGTTTGAGATCAAGCCTGGCAAAAAAACGTTTGTTTCGTTGCGCGCATTCAGGCGCGGCCTGTAAGCCTGCGATAAAAAATACCGCAGATTGCAACAGCGGCGCACGGCGCCCACACGGCCTGAATTTCTGAGATCAGTATCGCCAGGCCTCTGGCGGTGAA
>JAKQXK010000463.1 GCA_029561505.1 Spirochaetota bacterium
CGACGTTCTCGGTGTATTCGATGACGACGATGAAGACTTTCTGATAGTCGAAGAAGAAATGGTCGACAAGAAGAAATAACAGCGTCATGACAAAGAAATTTATGCAATCCACCGCTGCGCTGCTGACGCTTGCCGTTGCAGGCTCTGTCTATGGTGAATCGCGCGCAAACCTGTTTCATATCAAGCGCAATAAAAACCGCAACGAAGTGCACTACGCCGTGCGCTATGACGAAGCGGCATGCAAGCCCATGGGTGACGAAGCGCTCTACGGCTATTGGCTGATGCTCGAAAAAGGTCCGAACGTTTTCGAGCCAATCGGTCGTTTGGAGCGCATGGCTTATGGCATTCAGTCTCAGAGTATGAGCGGCAACGATCTTTTGGTGAAACTAAAGGCTTTTCCCGACAGAGAGATCAAAGTTGTTTTTAGCAAGGCCGGCGCGGGTTGCAAGATTACTCCATACATCGCCATCAACGGTCAAGAGTCTGTTCTTAAGAGTATTTCAGTTTTTGCCGAAGAGGGCTTCATTAAGCCAACCGTCAAGTATGTCGACGTTTCAGGCACAAAAGGCGGTGCGCCTGTGACAGAGCGCATCAATCGTTGATTGATAGGCGCGCTCTTCGGTTTTGGTGCAGGTTTTCTCGGGTCGATGCCCGTTTCGGGGCCGATTGCGCTGATTGTCTTTCGCAGCAGTCTTAAAGGCCACTTTTCACGCGCCATCAGGGTCGTCGCAGGCGCGGCGATAGCCGAAGGTATCTATTGCGCAATCGCCACTTTTGGTTTTGTGCAGATCAGCACGGCTTATCCGTTTCTCGCGAAATATATTCGTTACGTCGGTGCAATCTTCTTGCTGGTTCTGGGCATTGTTTTTATGTTTCAGAAGGTGCATTTCGCCGACGAGGCAGAGGTGATACCAGAAAACAAGAATACGGGTCTTGTGTCGGGCTTTCTCATCGCGATTCTCAACCCGACGCTGTTTCTCACATGGGGTAGCGCGAGCAGCACAATCTTCTCATGGTTCACCCACATCAGCTTCTGGGACATGTTGCTTTTTCCGGTGGCTGCGAGTCTCGGCATCATCACGTGGTTCAGCATCTTGCTCGAGGTATTCAAAAAATACCAGGGTCGCATTGGTGAGAAGATCGGTCTTTATGCAATTCGTGGTGCATCTGTTATCATGCTTATTTCAGGCGGGTTTCTGCTTTTTCAGGCCGCGAAATGATACGGTCGTTCGGGCCCTTTTTTGTTTTATTTTTTCTCATCACCTGCCGCAGCGCGCCTGTAACACTCGGTGATAACCGCATAGAACCCGTTTATGAGCAGGTGCTGCGCGATTCTGCAATCAAGGCGCGCCTCTACGAAATTGATGCGAATAAACAGAAGTTCACGATCGAAGAGCTCTTTGTGCTGTCTCTCGACCGCACCGAACAGATGGCGATTACTGCAGAAAAAACCTTCGCAGCAGATGCGAAGGTTCGCCGAAGTTACGGTGCATGGCTGCCAAGACTGAACCTGACCGCCGCGCAATACGCGCCCGAACGGCCGGGTTTTGTTGTGCCTGGTG
>JAKQXK010000472.1 GCA_029561505.1 Spirochaetota bacterium
GCGTTGCGCCTTCGGCGATCGCGTAGCGAAAGTCAGCCGACATACCCATAGATAACCAGCCTTTGTAGCCCGCAAAAATCTGTTGCGCCGCGAGGCGTTCAGATAGTTGCCGCAGATCGGCAAATGCCCTGCGAATCACCACCTCGTCTTCGCTGTGCTCGGCCATCGTCATGAGGCCCAGCACTTCGATTGCGGGTTGCTTGGCAACCACATCGACGAGTGCATCGAAATCGGCGGGTGCCACCCCCGATTTGCTGGCCTCACCGCTGCAATTGACCTGAATGAGGCAGCGAATGCTCACAGATGCGAATTGCTGTTGTAGTTTTTCTGCGAGCGAAGCCCTGTCGAGCGAATGGAGAATTGTTTCCCGGGTTAACAGCTTCACTTTATTGGTCTGCAGCTGCCCGATCAGGTGCCATTGCGATTGAGTGGCTTTCGTGTCGCTTTGCTTCGCCGCGAGTTCGGCGATGCGGTTCTCGGCAAAATCAACCTGCCCTAAAGCTGCAAGCTCATCGACGAGCGACACGGGGTGTGTCTTTGAAACGGCAATCAGGTTAACCTCGTCGGCTCGTCTGCCCGCGGCCTCAGCCGCTGCGCCAATTTCGGCGAGCACCCCGAAATACCGGTCGCGCAGGTTCACAGTGGGCCGGCAAAACCGGGTGTCGCGATGGTACCTTCGACCCCGGTATCAGCGCTACCGCTGTAGTTCGACGACAGATTCGCGCTTCCCGCTGAATAACCTGTATCGGCGGTGCTGGTACTTGTCCACCCCGATGCGCAGGTTGTGGAATGGGTATTTCTGCTGACGAGGCGCATCGAACGTTTCGGTACGCCGGCATTGCCGTTTACGCCAAAGCCACCCCACGGGCCGGTCGTGCAGTTACTGATAGTGTGTGAATAGACAGGTGTCGAATTGGCATCGGTAAGCCCGAAAGTCGACTCGCCACTGTTTGACAGCGAAAATTTGGCATTCGTGTAGTCGAGTTTTGTAAAGGCCTTTGTTGTTTGAGCCCCAACCGTGTAGACGCCGCCGGCTTTAATGACGGCACAGGTCGGCAGCACGATCGCCTCAGACGAGGTACCGGCACCCAGAATTTTCCAACGTGAGATGCTAACGTCGAATGCATTGCTGTTGTAGATTTCGATGAACTCGTCTTCGAGTGCGCCGGCGCCGGCAACCGACTTGCTGCCCATCCACATAATCTCGCTGATGTAGACAGAATTCGCCGGCACCGATTGCGCGGCGCGGCAACCCGCAAGCGGGTCGTACCAGGTGCTATAGTCGGGTATGTCATAGACGCTGCCCGCTCTGTCATAAGGGCCTTCGGGCAGAAGCTTGACTTTGACTTCGATGCGCGGTGAAACCAAATCGGGCTCGATTGGGCGTTTCCAGGTAGACGCATTGGCGTCGAAGCGGTCTTCAGAATTTGCAGCCGCCTTCATCGCATTGAAGTGCACGGCGAAGTAGGCATAATAGCGGTCACCGTCTTTTACGGGATGGTTGAGGCTGTTGAACAGGTTATAATCCAGAATATACGATGAGGCGTACCCCTGCCCATTCGTCGCATAAACCTGCAAGGTGTAAGTCGTCAGTTGCTTATTGAAATGCCGAATCGGATGAGAATTCACTCCGCATGCATAGCCACCCTGAAAGCCGCTATATAGGCACTGCCATACATCAGGATCGGCAAAACCGGGCGGATCGGCAGGTTTCGTCTGCGGATAATTGTAGCCATCGGCAGCCACAAGATTGGGATAATAACGCGGCGGGTCGTAACTCGGTTCATAACCGAAGTAACCGGGTTCATTGGTGAAACCGAGCGAATCAACTTTTTCGTTGCGAAAAATCAGCCCGTCTTCGCAGACGCGGCGGTCGGCGGCCGCGGTGCAACTGAGGCTGTAGTCGGTTTTTTTATAGAGATAGAGTGCGATCATGCTGAGCTCGGTAAACCGCGGATCTTTCTCGATACCACGGCTGCTCAGGTTCGCGACTATCTGGCCGGCAGCGGTCTGCTGCAGAGCCCCCTGATTGGGCGCTTCACCATTTGAGCCCGCTTCGCATGCCACGCAGGCTACAGCGATCAGAGTCAGCAGCATCGGGCGCAGGCGCAGCACGCGCCTATGAGCGCCGCGCGGTCTGTATTGACAATGTTTTTTTGACGAAGCGGCGGCGAAATGATGCGGCGCGATAAATTGACGCGGTGTGTCAAAAAGCGGTTCTGCCCGCATGAGTGAACTTCTATTTACCGTTGCACAAGCGGTACCCGTACCCGTAACGCAACCCGGCGCTGCTGCCCCTGCAGGCGCTGCCCCGTCAGCAGGCACGACGGC
>JAKQXK010000108.1 GCA_029561505.1 Spirochaetota bacterium
CCGCGCGACGAAAATAACGCCCTCTTTGGTGGCAACGTTGCAGCTGCTGGCGATGTGAATGCCGATGGCTTCAGCGACGTTTGGATAGGTGCATCGGGTGCAGGGCCAGGTACCGAAGGCGTCGCTACAATCTTTTATGGAAGCGCGGCGGGTGTCACATACCACGGCACAGGCGTGGGCACGGGTTACTCATGCCCCGGTGCACCGGATTGTACTGAAGTCATTAATCCGCGCCCGGGCCTAGTCGGCAGATTTGGCGCGATGAATCAATGATCTCATCAGCCCCGGTCTGGCACATTCAAAACTGATAGGCAGCGGCGATCTGTGCCGATACCGAAATCAAGAGTTCAAGATTATCTTGCCAGTAGGTGGCGTTAAGGCCCACGGAGAGCGCCAACTTCTCTGTCACCTGTCTCGCCGAGCCGAATTCAACCCGGCCGAGCATTGCATAACTCGTGCGGCTGAAGCTATATGAGGTCAGCGACAAACCCGCGATGCCGCCGCCAACACCTGAGTACCAGGTGAATCCTATGCGCTGAAAGAGATAGCGCGCAGTCACCACGCTTTGCAAGACATTGATTGTTCGATCGCCATCGGTTATCTGCGTCGCCATGATCTCGCCATGAAAAGCGTTTGCCCTGATGTATGGCAAAGGCTGGCTGAGATACGCATTCAGGCCGAAGCCCGCCGCCGGAAAAAATGTATCGAATTTTTGAAACGCTGCGAGCCCCAGATGAAAATCGATCAGCACCTGCGCCTCAAACCGGCTAAAGAACGGGCGTCGCGCTGGCTCTGGCGTGGGTTGATCTTGCACGCGGTCAGCCGAGACGACAGTGCTGCGCTCGACCTTAATGCGTTCGGTTAAGCCCCGAATCTGAATTTCATAACTGCTTTCGGTGATCGAAAGTACCTTTGCGTGGCGAATCGATTCGCCGTCGTCGAATGTGAGGTCGTATTCGTGACCAACGACCAGAACGACCTGCGCGTTTGCCTCCGCGCTGCCCGAGACGCAAAGCAAGGCCAGCACGATCATGAGGATATAGCACTTTTTCATCGGATTACGCTGTTTCACTGTCTGATGCGCTCGCGCGAGGCGATCTGTGTTTTATCGATTGAGATTTTACCCATCACCGTAAAGAGAAATATTTCTGTCAGGCTGTCTTTTATAACGACCCCCGTGAATTGGTTGCCATCTTGCATCACGATTCGCGTCAGCGATTTTTGCGACTTCAGGTATGTTGATTTATCTTTTCGCGACAGCGCTTCTTTTTGTTGCCAGGTCTTGGCACGTTCGATCGCGGTCGGTTGTGTTTTTTCAGCTAAAGGCGCTTTCGCCTTAGAGCCTTGGCCGGGTTCGCCGTTCGCCGCAGACACCACCCGATCGGCCTTTACCTCGCTGTCTGATTTTGGCTTTCGTTTCTGCGGTTCGGCTTCTTGTTTCGCGATTGCTTTCTCTTTTTGAGCGATGCGCATAACTTCGGGGTCGTTTTTCATTGCCTGTTGCCCGGTATTCAACGCCACTTTGGTTGTTTTATGTGATTCAAGAGTCTCAAGGTGCACCGCCACCTTTTCGAAACGTGCTGCTTCTTTTATGAGCCCCTGGTCATCGACGATTTTTTTCTCCACATTGTTTTTTGACTCATGCCTGAACTCTTGCCCGGCGGTATAGAACGCACCCATCGCAAAGAGCCTTCTGTTGGCCCTCACGGCCCAAACCGTCTTCGAGTGGCGCGCAATAATCTTACGGTAATATTCGGCGGCCTGGCCGGTACCGCCACTTTCTTCGTGCGAACGGCCGAGGTAAAAAAGCGCCGCTGGATTCGCATTCAGATTGCCCAGCCCTTTGAACGTGCTGATTGCCTGATCGTACGCAGTCAGGCGGTAAAAAGCTGCCCCCTTATCTGCAGAAGGCGCCATCAGGGCTACTTTCACCAGTTCACTGTCAATTTCTGTCACCATTGCGTTGAGCGCCCGCGCGGTGAGATGGTACTCTCCCGTTGCATGCGTCTTGATCACACTTTCAAAATCGTGTTGTGCCGCGCTGCGCTCACCTGCGAGCGCTCTGCAGAAACCGCGGTGCAGCAGAGCGTACGCGCGCCAGTCGGTTTCAAGGTTCTTCTCGACGGCCAAGAGCGCTGTATAAATCTCAATAGCCTCTTTATACGAACGCCGTAATTCGTGGTAAAAAGCCAGCTCAAGCGCCCGAAACAAAGGTGAACTCTGTTCATAACGAAACCGCGGCGATGCCGCAATCAGGTTAAAGAACTCGATTGTCCAAAGCGCGGTGGCTTCGGCCGGGCCAAGTTCAGGTGAATTCTCACTGGCCGAGGTATGCTGCAATGCCTGCATGAGTCGGCCTTCGCGCCCATAGTTCAGCGCATGGTCACGCTCACCCGCCTTCTGGCGCAGCAGCTGGTAGCGCGAGACAAGTGACAGAGTACGCACCGACTGTTTCTGGTCGTTATTGGTACGCAGACGATATTGCAGCTCTTTGATGCGCATACCATAGACGACCATGAGCCACAGCGCGGCAGCGGTAATCAGCACCACGACAGGCGGTACGAGGGCCCACACGCGGCGGCGCCAGATGATCTCGTGGGGCCCGGCCGCAACCATCATTTCGCGATTCCATTTCTGATTTTTCTGAGTACGCCGTTATACCGCCCGAACGGATTATCGCTCACGGCTTTTTCGATGTAGTGCAGTGCCTTGCCGAGATCGTTGGTCTTCAGCGCGAGCAGAGAAAAGAGCGCGTTCGCGTCAGGCATCTCAGGGGCAGCCGCGAGGCACCTGTTCAGCGCTGCCGCGCATGCATCGTAAAGGCGAATGCGGTAATAGCAGAGCGCCTGGCGAAAGCTCACGGCCGGCCTGTCGCCGTAAGCCTCTGCGATCGCGTCAAACCCCGCGAGAGCCGTGACAAAATCTTTTTCGTGAAGATTTTGTTCGGCTGCGTTCCAGACGGTGCGTATCGGCTCTCCCGAGCCCAGGGCCGCGACAAAGTCTGCCCGCTTGCGCCGGTAGTGCGGGTTTTGGCTCAGGTCTTCATCGCTCTGCTGCATTCGTAAACCTTCCGTTTTGGGGCGTAACACAACAGCGTCGCCGATCTCGCAAACAATCAGCGTTTCGTCGTCGGTGCGTTTGGCGCCGCCGACAAAATCCATAACGTCGGTCAGCACGTAGCGAATGAGCTGCGGTGCTTCATGGTTCGCCGCGGTTTTGATCGTGTCGATAAACCGCTCAGCAGTGTATTCGTCTTCGGCCTTGTTTTTTGCTTCAGTAAAACCGTCGGTATAAAGAATCAACCTGTCGCCAGGTTGCAGTGTGATTTCGATATCCTCAAACTCTTTAAAAACTTCTTTCATCATGCCGACATAGAACGCGCTCGCTTCAAGCAACTCGTGCCCACCATCGGCTCTCAGCAAAACCGGTTCGGGGTGCATGCCATTGCAAAAGACGGCGCGGTTGTCGGGAAATATGCGCATGTAGAATGCAGTCATGTAAAGACCCGCGCCCTCGAAATAGCCTGCAAGGCGTTCGTTCATGCGTGAAAGCACGACTGATGGCTGCGCATTCTCTTTCACGAGATCGTTGAAATAAATCTTCGCCATGATGGTGAGAAATGCCGCGGGCACCCCATGCCCGCTCGCGTCGGCAATAAAAAGCGCAACCGAACCATCGGCGAGTTCAAACATGTCGTAGAAATCTCCTGAGACTGTATAGAGCGGGTTGTAATGCACAGTGGCTGTGAGTTGGCGCACGCTGAGTTCGTGAGGCAAAATTGCGGATTGAATTTTTTTAGCGATGTTGAGTTCGAAATCCATGATCTCGCGGTTATGTTTCAGATCATTGCTCATGTGGTTGAAAGATTCGACGAGCTGCGCGATTTCGTCTTCATGCCGGCTCTCGAAATCGACGGTCGAGAACGTGCCGCCCGCGACCATGAGAGCCGCGTCGCTGACTTTCTTGATAGGCCGCACCAACGTACGGTAGATGAGAAATGCCATCGCTGCCTGCAACAGCAAGAGCATCACGACCATCGCAATGCCAAGCCGCACAAGGCTGGTAATTTCACCCCTGAGTTCTGGCATCGGTATCGTGCCGGCAAGAATCAGATCGATGTCGCCGTTCGCAGTCAAAGGAATATAGACCTTTATTTGCCCGCGCGTGAGATCGGGTACCGCCATGAAAGATTCGTTCTTGAGTTCTCTGAGCTGCAAGACCTTTGCCGCCGCCACGAGATCGCCTGCCGGCACTTCGCTTGCGCCAGCTTCTTTCGGAAACACCAGCAACTGGTCACCGTTCGTCGAAAATACCGAATAGACCGGCAAAACCGTTTCTCCCTTGACGTTTTGCAGCTGCAGGCGGCGCGAAAATTCAGCAGCCATTGCCTGAAACTCAGCAACGGGACGGCGTGAAATTGCCAATAGATCGAGCTGCGCCTGCAAACGCCGCAGCGCTTCAAACGCACTCGACCGCGCATACATGCTTGCCTTATCTGAGATGAGCCGCATCTGGTTTGAACCGGTGCCGACCCAAAAAATCATCACGTTGATGAGCGTCAGCGTCAGGTACCAAAGCGACAGGCGCAGAATCAGCGAGGTTCGACCACGACGCGGCGGGGCATGTGTTTCCGGGCCGGCTGTGGGCATGCATTACTATCCCTCAGGCGCACATTTCAGGCCAAAGAAGTTTTTTTGGCCCGAAACTCTCGCGGGTCGGCTATTATTGCGCCGTGCGTCACCTCAGGCCAGAATCGTGCTGAACCCACGTAAACATAAGGGAACATTAGTGCTACACGAAGCTGAACTGCCGGGCAATATCGACGCGCTCATTCGCAAAGCGATCGCTGCAGAAAACAACATTAAGGTGATTGCCTATACCGTCATTCCGGTGACCGAAACGGGTCTGCGCCGAATCTCTGAACTCGTTCTCGAAAAATACAGTAAATCTGATCTTTTGCCCACGGTGGCAATGATTCTCAAAGAACTCGCGCTGAATGCAGCAAAAGCGAACTTCAAGCGCATTCTGTTTGAAATGCGCAGGCTCGATCTTGAAAACGATGCTGACTATGAGCGCGGCATGCGCGATTTTAAGGCCGCTATTTCAGAACAATGGGCGATTGAATATGGCCGGCGTTCGAAACAACTCAACCGCCGCGTTGAGATTCTCTTCAGCTATAACGCTGAGCGTCTGTTGATAAACGTCGTGAACAATTTTCCCCTGTCGCAGAAAGAAGAGATTCGGGTGCGCCAAAAACTCGCGGCGGCAATGCAATACGAAGATATCGGGGATTTTTTTGCCAACTGCGGCGACGAAACCGAAGGCGCGGGTTTGGGGCTTGTTCTGATTATGACGGCTCTGAAATCATATGGCATCGACCCGCACGCGTTCACGATTTATGTGAATGCCAAAGACCAGACCGTGGCGAGCCTCGAAGTTCCGCTGAGCAGTTCTTACCAGATCAGACGACACAGATTGCCCCACATCACTCAACAGGAGAAAACATGAAAGCGCTCAACATTGAAATCAGGGTTATCAGTCCCGAAACGATAGTTCTTGATATTGCAGGTGACGTCAATATTTATAACGCCAACGACCTGCGCAGAGAGTTCGACCGCCATATGACAGGGGGCACGCGCAACTTTGTGCTCAATTTTGGCAAAATGACGATGATCGATTCTGCTGGCATTGGCGTGCTATTCACGATTCTCAACCGGGTGAAAAACCTGCCGGGCAAAGTGCTGATCGTGCACGCGCGCCCCAACGTCGTTAAACTTTTCGAAATAACAAAGGTCGCGAAATTCTTTAATCTACTCGAATCTGAAGCCGAGGCGATCAAAATTCTTGAGACCGTACCGGCTACAGGCCAAAACTGACTAAACGAAGGGCGCGCGGTAAAAAACCTTTTGACCCGGCGACCAAAAAGCAGCAGCTGGAAACATGGCGCAACCGGGTGAAATCAAGCTAACGAATGAAATCAGAATTCAGTGCGCTCCCGAGAGCCTGTTTGACTACGTGAGCCGGCCCGACCTGTGGCATGAGTGGCACCCCGCTTCTAAATCCGCGGTTTTACCGCGGGTACCGCTGCAGCCAGGCGATGCGTTTCATGAAGTAATTACCGTCACCTACCCTTTCATCAGAATCAGCCGGGCGACCGATTACCGTGTCACTCTCAGCGATCGGGCAAATACGTGGGAAGT
Source organism: Spirochaetota bacterium (assembly GCA_029561505.1). Taxonomy (GTDB): domain Bacteria; phylum Spirochaetota; class Leptospiria; order Turneriellales; family Turneriellaceae; genus Turneriella. The sequence continues at coordinate 6,201 of JAKQXK010000108.1, forward strand.
CAAGGGCAGCTCTTCGCTTTTCGATCTGACAATACACTATGATTTTGCACCACAGTCGGGCGCGACTCTCTTTCGCCGCACGCTCACCTATAGCGTTAAAGGGCCGCTTGCCTGGTGTGAACCCTTGATCGTTCGCCCGAAAATCAAACGCCAGTCTGCACTCGCGCTCAGAAACCTGAAGTTTCTGGTTGAAAGCCGTTAAGCTGGCGTTTTGTCAGAGGCGCTCGACGAGAAAGTCGTCAAAGAAGAGCGTCTGTGTGCTGTTGCCGCCGCCTAAAATGCCCACGTACCCATCGCCATAACTGCCGTCAGTAACAGAGATAGATATTGTGCTGTTGCCGCTCATTTCACATTTGAGTGAAGTGCCGTCGATGGTGAATGTGATCGTATCGGTTTTACCGGTCACAAGTTTATGCATAGCCACTTCGGCGATCGTGCTGGCGACACCGCTCGTCATTTTGCGCAGCGTGAACGCATAAACTTTGTCAACGCCAACGGTTCCCGTGTAGCGGTAACCGCAGAGGTACCCATCGGTCGGCACGTCGCTGGCGGCAGACCGGCCAACAAGATAGCCCATGCTGTCATAGTCGCCGCCCGATATGATAAATTTTGCGCTGACCTTAAAACCACCCGATATTTTGCCGGTATAAAGCGCCGAAGGTAGCCCTGCCTCAGTCGTCGCGGTATTGCCAAGGGGTTTTGCCATTGCGCTGTTGATACCAAAAAACGTGTTGCCCCCTGGCATGCTGATTGTCCAGCTGGCGCCGAGGCTGCTGCTACTGTTGTCGCGGTCAAAGTTATCTTTAAAAATTTCTTTGCTCTCGGTTTTTTTGACACATGCGGCAAACTGCAGGGTGATTGCGGCTGTAAGTATGAGATTTCTGGCTGTTTGGTATACGTTCATGTTGGCTTACCTGCGGCACTCCATGAGCGCGGTGCATAACTTGTAAACCGAAATAAACGCCCCTGTTTTTCATCGACGCTATGTCTTTTGAGCAAAGTTTACCCGATGTTACAGTTCGTTCTCAAGGCACTTTTCGGTTCAAAGTATGAACGCGACCTGAAGCGCATTACCCCCTACGTTGAACGCATCAATGCACTCGAACCGGAGATTCAAAAACTCTCAGACGCCGAACTTGCTGCCAAGACACCAGCGTTCAAAGAACGCATCGCCAACGGCGAAAAGCTGATTTCCATTCTGCCCGAGGCGTTTGCCGTGCTGCGCGAAACTTCGCTGCGCGTGCTTAAAATGCGCCACTTCGACGTGCAGCTCATGGGTGCGATGGCGCTCAATGAAGGCAAGATTGCCGAAATGAAGACAGGTGAAGGTAAAACGTTGACCGCAACGCTCGCTGTTTACCTGAACGCCCTCACCGGCAAAGGCGTGCACGTCGTTACGGTGAACGATTACCTCGCGAGCCGCGACGCCGACTGGATGCGCCCGCTCTATGATTTTCACGGCCTCACGACCGGTGTGATCAAGAGCAACATGCCCCACGCGAAAAAGCGCGAGGCCTACGCCGCCGATATCACTTACGGCACCAACAACGAATTTGGTTTTGACTATCTGCGCGATAACATGGTCGATCACCGTAACTACCGTGTGCAGCGCGGGCATTACTTTGCCATCGTCGACGAAGTTGACTCGATTCTGATCGACGAAGCGCGCACTCCGCTCATTATCAGCGGCCCCGCAGATCAAGACGCCGGCGAATACGTGCGCGTCAATCGTGTGATTCCGGCGCTCGAAGACAAGGTTGACTATGACGTCGACGAAAAAGCGCGCTCAGTCTTGCTTACAGAAATAGGAGTTCATAAGGTAGAAAAACTTCTGAACGTCGAGAACCTGTACGCACCACAGAACGTCGAACTCGTGCACCATGTGCACCAGTGCCTCAAAGCGCACAAACTTTTCAGCCGCGACGTCGACTATGTTGTGCAGGCAGGCGAAATCATCATCGTCGACGAATTCACCGGCCGCCTCATGGAAGGCCGGCGCTACAGCGATGGTCTGCACCAGGCGATTGAAGCGAAAGAAAAGGTCGATGTCAAACAAGAGAACCAGACTCTCGCAACGATCACGTTTCAGAATTTTTTTCGTATGTACGAAAAGCTCGCGGGCATGACCGGCACCGCCGATACCGAAGCCGAAGAATTTCGCAAGATCTACAAACTCGATGTGATGGTGATTCCCCCGAATCGCAAAATGATACGCAAAGACTTTGCCGACAAAGTCTACCGCACGCAGCGTGAGAAGTTCAATGCGATTGCCGACGAGGTGAAAGAACTTCACCTCAAGGGGCAGCCAGTGTTGCTCGGCACCATTTCGATAGAGAACTCCGAGAAATTGTCGCACCTGCTGACGGTTAAAGGTATACCGCACAATGTCTTGAACGCAAAACACCACGACCGCGAAGCCGACATTATTAAAGAAGCCGGCCACCGCGGCCGCGTCACGATTGCCACCAACATGGCAGGTCGCGGTACCGACATTATTCTCGGGCCGGGCGTCAAAGAACTCGGCGGCCTGCATATTCTGGGTTCTGAACGCCACGAATCGCGCCGTATCGACAACCAGCTGCGCGGCCGTGCCGGCCGCCAGGGTGACCCGGGTTCGTCACGCTTCTACCTGTCGCTTGAAGACGAGCTGATGCGCATCTTCGGCTCAGACCGCCTCGGCCCGATTATGCAGCGCTTCGGCATGCAAGAGGGCGAAGCGCTCGAACACCGCATGGTGACGAATGCTATCGAACGCGCGCAAAAACGCGTCGAATCGCACCACTTTGAGATGCGCAAACACCTGCTCGACTATGACGACGTCATGAACAAGCAGCGCAAATACATTTACCTGATTCGCAATGAAATTCTCGACAACACCGACGTCAAGGCGCTCGTCAGAGAATTCACCGAAGATGCTGTGAGTATACGCATCGAACAGATGCTGCCGGGTAAAAAGATTTCAGAATTCAATTTTGAGGCGCTGCAAGACTACCTGCAATCGGTATTCCAGGTCAAATACGACGACCTCGAAGAAGTGCTGCGCGGCACGACGAAAGACGAGTTCATCGCGATGGTCAAGAAGCAGGCACTCGATGCCTTAAACGCTAAAGAAGAAGAGATCGGCACCGAAAACATGCGCATTCTCGAAAAGATGATCTC
>JAKQXK010000474.1 GCA_029561505.1 Spirochaetota bacterium
CGCCCGCGGGTTTCGTGCTCTGATTTGCGCAGAAAGAAACATGCGAATACGAGGGCGATGAACTCTGAAGGTAAAGACTTGAGGTGCGCGAAAAATAACCCATCTTTCGCGGCCGGCAAAACCGTGAAGAAGAGCAGCAACGCCATGCCCGTGTACAGTGAGGGCGGTATACGCAGTCGCGTCAAAGCGCGCGAGCTCTGGCCAAGCCATGCGCCTGCCCCGAGCAAAAAAACCGTCAGCAAGAAATATTGCATACCACAACTACAGTGACTTGCGAGTGGCCTTGACCGCAGGCGTGTTCAGCCATTTCTTCAGATACTGGCCCGTGAGAGAAACTTTTTGTGCAGCAACCTCTTCGGGTGTGCCTGTTGCGATCACCTGCCCCCCTTTGACACCACCTTCGGGGCCCATGTCGATCAGGTAGTCAGCGCACTTGATGACATCCATGTTGTGTTCGATGACGACGACGGTATTGCCTTCATCGACGAAACGCTGCAAAATGTTCATCAGCAGGCGAATATCTTCGAAATGAAGACCGGTCGTCGGTTCGTCGAGAATGTAGAGGGTCTTGCCGGTCGAACGGCGCGAGAGTTCTGTAGCGAGCTTCACACGCTGTGCTTCACCGCCCGAAAGCGTCGTCGCCGCCTGGCCGAGTTTTATGTAGCCGAGACCCACGTCGAAGAGAGCTTTCAGCTTTGAATGCACCGGAGGTATCGCCGCAAAAAATTCGACAGCCTCTTCGACCGGCATGTCGAGCACTTCAAAGATATTCTTGCCCTTAAACCGCACTTCAAGCGTCTCTTGGTTGTAGCGCCGCCCCTGACAGACTTCGCAGCGCACGTAGACGTCGCTCAAAAAGTGCATCTCGATTTTCTTCACACCGTCGCCCGTGCACGCCTCGCAGCGCCCGCCCTCGACGTTAAAAGAGAATCGTCCCGGTTTATAACCGCGCATCTGGCTTGCCGGCAAAGCCGCGAACATATCACGAATCGGCGCAAACGCCCCAGTATACGTCGCGGCGTTTGAGCGTGGCGTGCGGCCGATCGGGCTCTGGTCGATGTTTATGATCTTGTCGATGTATTCGATGCCATGAATCGCTTTGTGTTTGCCAGGCAGTTCTTGCGCTCCGTTGATCTTCTTGTTGATACCTTTAAAAAGTATCTCGTTGACCAAAGAACTTTTGCCGCTGCCTGAAAGCCCCGTCACAACAGTCAGCACAGACAGAGGAAAATCGACATCGATGTCTTTGAGATTGTTTTCTTTGGCGCCCGTAATGCGGATCGCTTCTTTACCAGGCCGGCGACGGTCTTTAGGTTTTTCTATCGTGCGTTTGCCGGTGAGGTAATCGGCTGTCAGCGAATTTTTAGCCTTTTTCAGCTGCGCATAAGTACCTGCGAAAACCACCTGACCGCCGTGGCGGCCTGCGCCTGGGCCCATGTCGACGATATAGTCTGATTCTTGCATCGTCTCTTCATCGTGCTCGACGACGACGATTGTATTACCCAGGTCTCTGAGGCCCTTGAGCGTCGCAATCAGCTTTGCATTGTCAGATTGGTGCAGGCCGATCGAAGGCTCGTCGAGGACGTACATCACCCCGGTCAGACCCGAGCCGATCTGGCTCGCCAGGCGGATGCGCTGCGCTTCGCCGCCCGAGAGGGTGTCGGCGGAGCGGTCGAGCGAGAGGTAGTCGAGGCCCACGTCGATCAGGAAGCCGAGGCGGTCG
>JAKQXK010000493.1 GCA_029561505.1 Spirochaetota bacterium
AACGAGTTTCCAAGCCTGGCTGAATATCCGCCAAAACGGTTACTCATGGATATTGTGAGGCACATGGCTTGAAATCACCAAAATACTCAACGCTTTGCGACTTCAGACAACAAACTTTGCCTGCTGCGCTCCGAAGGCGGAAAGCGAAGACGCGCATGTCTGCCCTGAAAACAGAGACCCGAGAACGGGCCGTGGGCCTCAACTATTCACCCGCCTGCTGACGCTGCAAAGCAACCTGGGCAGCGATGGCGAGTTCGTCGCTGATCTCGTCGACCAGCTCGAATATCTTGCCATCGCGAAAATAGGCGATTGAGTTTCCCGAGAGCACGAATTCAGAGCCGTCAGCCAGAAGGTAGCGGGCTTTCCACCTGAAATGCAGTGCATTGCCTTTTTGTTTTGGCCGCCCGTCAGATTCGGGTATGCGCCGAACGAAACGGCGATCGAATGCATCGACGATAGATTTGAACTGAGCCTTCACGGCGCTTAATGATGTCCATTTGCCGCCGAACGGCGCCGCACTGCGCACTTCGTAGGTGGCGTCTTCTGTGAAATAGGCATCGAGCAGGTTCCAGTCGTCATGATCATAAGCTTCTTCAAAAGCGTTTAGATATGCGATGAGCACTTTGAGTTGAGATTCCATTTTTTTCTCTGATTTTGATTTCTGGTTTTGTTTGACTTTTGCTTTGCAGGCGTTTTCGATTATGGCATCGCCAAACGACCGCATGGGCCTTTTGTAAATTGGGTTACAGGTGATCGACGAAATTCGGGCATCACGCTGATGCTGGCCGCTGAAAGTTTTGTCGATTCTGAAGGTTTGTCGCAAATCACCCGATTTGCTGCGTCATAAATAAAATGAGCATTTACCGCCGGTATGTCGTGGGCGAATCGTGGGAAACCGACGATGCCGGCTCAAATCGTCGGGCCGCAGTTTCACTGCGAAATGTGCTGCTCAGTGCCCGTGAGGTTGAAAATGCATTGCGACAGGGCCAGACACCGGTTGATTCGTCTATTGAGAAATGGACGCGGATTCACACAGTTCTGGTCGATTCTGCTGAAATACGCACAATTGGCGCACTCGAGACCTTTATTGGCGCAAAGACCTGCGGACTTTGCATCGACGCGCTTAAGCGTTATAGAAAGGCTCACGGTAAGCCTAAGAGCAGCAGAGACAAGTGCTCGATGTGTCAGCTGGCCAAAAAGCAGCCGTGCCCCGATTCTGATTCGGTTTATAGCCAAATTGAAGAGATCGTGCAGAACGCGAAGAATGCCCCTCAATTGTATCGCGATGACCCTGAAGTTTTTGAGCGCATTCAGATTCTCATCTTGAAACTCTTGAAGATTCTAAAGGCACTTTGAGCGAAAAATCTCTAAGCGTTAGTTCTTTAACGCTGATCAGATTTCCATGCATGCCATTTGAGCTTTGCCGCATCGCGGCCGCCGTTTGCGTAATAGACAGCCATGCGAATTACATAGAGGTAGTTCTTGCTCGTCGCGTGGTTCTCAACAGCATTGGCTGCAGTTAGTTTTTCAAAAAGCTCTTCAGGTGACCTGCCTTTAAGGTCGCTGTTTTTGTGAATGCCGATGCGGGCAAAATCTTGGCGAAAGGTTTTTCCGACGCCGGGAATTTCAAGCACCGGCCCGCGTGCGGTGTTTTGCGATTTCGTCAGCTCAAAAAGCATTTGGCGGCGGACAAACGTGCAAATTGTACACCCATAAAGCGTTTGACCGAAGATGGGCACCAGCATTCGTGATGCGTTTCAGTGTTGCGCACCACCTTTCACCTCGTTCTGGCCGTAACGGCATTCGCCAGCGCAAGTATCGCGGGCGCAAGCAGCCCGGTTGTCCAGCGGGGTGTGGCAGACTTGCGTAACCATGATTTTGAAAGTTCTTCGGTCGATTTGAAGGGCGAATGGCAATTTCGATGGAAAAACCTGCACGTTTCTCGCGCGCCGTCGCCGACCACAGCCGAACCGGTGCCTTACCTTGAAGCTCCGCGGTCATGGAATGGAATGATCGCCGGCAGCGACAAGGTGACCCCGCATGGTTATGGCACATATTCACTGAGAATCGTGCTGCCGCGTGTTCACCCGCCGCTCGCGCTGACAATGCAAGATCAGGGCACGGCAATGCGCATCTATGCGAACGGTACGCTGATCGGTGGTAACGGCAGCGTCGGCGTCGATGCAGCCACAAGCAAACCGCACACGATACCGCTCACTGTGCCCGTGAACCCACAGTCAGATGAACTTTTGTTGGATATACAAGTTTCAAATTTTCATTACCGTAAGGGCGGCATGTGGAACACCGTCACGCTCGGCAGCCAACAACAAATCGCCACGCAAAACTACCGCACGCAGCTGATTCTTGCCTTCATAGCAGGGGGTCTCGCGCTCATTTCACTTTACCATTTAGGAATCTTCTCTTTCTACCCCGAAGGAAAGTCGTCGCTGCTGCTCGGGCTTTTCGGGCTGAGCCTCGTGGTTCGGCTCGCCACCACGGGCCAGAAAATTCTGGTGCAGGCCTGGCCGCAGTTGCCGTTCGATGCGTATGTTCGACTTGAACTACTTTCGTGGTTCATTAGCGTGCCGCTCGGAATTCAATACGTCGATAGCCTGTTTCAGAACCTGCGCTTCAAGTGGTTTATACCAACACTCTACGCCTTCTGCGGCATGTTTGCGCTGGTGTTGCTTTTTCCGTCGGCGGTTTACAGCCACACGGTCGTGCCATCGATGATCGTGTATTATCTTGCGATAGTGTATTCGCTTGCGACCTTGATTTTCGTGCGCAGAAAATATGCTGCGGGCACGCGGTTGTTTCTCGTGAGCGCGAGCATTTTCACCCTCTTTGTGCTGAACGATATATTGTACGTCAGCGAAATTGTGCGCATTGCGCTGCTGGGCCCTTATGGCATTATGATCTTCGTTCTGGCGCAGGCGGTGATCTTGTCAGACAGGTTTCTGCATGTTTTTCGCGAAAAAGAAACTTTGCAGGCAGCGTTGAACGACAATCTCACGGTTCTCGTCGGCCAGCGAACGCAAGAGCTCGAGCAGGCCAGACTCAAGGCCGAAGCTGCAAACATAGCAAAGAGCCGGTTTCTTGCGAATATGAGCCATGAGCTGCGCACGCCGCTGAACGGCATTATGGGCATGTCGTCGATACTGCAGGCTACGCAACTCACGCCACAGCAATCTGAATACCTGGAAATAGTCGCGAAGTCGGGAAAATCGCTGCTGAAGCTCATCAATGAAATTCTTGATCTCGCGAAAATCGAGTCGGGCAAGGCTGTGGCCGAACATCTGCCGTTTAATCCACGCGAGATATGCGAAGACGCGTTTAACCTCAGTAGTGCATTTTTAGCGGAAAAAAATGTGCAGATGCGTTGTTTCATCTCTGAAGAAACTCCGAATCTGGTCATGGGTGACGCCGAACGGCTGAGGCAGATTCTGTTGAATCTTCTGGGCAACGCTGTGAAGTTCACGAAAGAAGGTGAGATTAATTTTACAGTGAAGCCCGTGAATCGCCGCGACGCAAAGGTCACGGTGGCTTTCGCGATTGCTGACACGGGTATCGGTATTTCGCCTGAGAAACTCGCCCTGGTTTTTCAACCTTTTGAACAAGCTGACCAGAGCACGACACGCATGTTCGGCGGTACAGGTCTGGGCCTCAGCATCTCGCGGCAACTCGCAGAACTTTTGGGCGGCACGATCGAGGTGCAAAGTGAAGTGGGCAAAGGTTCAACGTTCACGCTGCTGCTGGTGTTTAGCGAGGCGCAGGCAGGCTTGCCTGAAGAAAATACAATTCTCAAACCATCTGCGACAGAATCGTATCCCGGGCTGCGCGTGCTGCTGGCCGAAGACGATGAAATCAACCGTATCGTGGTCATGAAGCTGCTTGAGAATCTGGGCTGCGAGGTGAAATGTGCGACCGATGGCCGCGAAGCCTTGCAGTTACTTTCTGAATTTGACGCGCAGGTGGTTCTGATGGATTGCATGATGCCAAATCTTGACGGTTATGAAACGGCTGCCGAAATGCGGCGGCTCGAACAAGAGGCAAAAGCAGCGCGCATGCCGATCATTGCAATAACTGCCAACGCGGTGCAGGCAGACCTTGATCGCTGCCTTGCTGTCGGCATGGATGCCTACATCACCAAGCCGGTCAGAAAAGAAGATATTCTGGCAATTCTCGGCAAATGGGCGGCAACCGCCACGAACCCGAATTCATAGTTGCAGGCCCTTGGTCAAAAGTGAACAATGTTTCAATTTTAATTGACAGCATTTCTCGAGTTTAGGGTCTTTATATCTTTATTAAGGACTGCGCCCCGCAGCTCAGCTGCACGGGCGCACCGCAGGAGGGTTATGTTCTCAGAAAGTGGACTCGCTGCCAAACGTAGCGGCGGCGGCAAAAAGCTCAAAGTTCGCGCTCCTAAATGGGCGTTTGATGATCTTTCACCCGGGCAAGACGCCAGCGTGTTCGCGCGCACGCTCTTTCATGCGTTGAGCCTTGTTTTTCCCGATGGCGAACGTTTTTTCATTCGCAGCGTGAAAGCGTTTCAAGACAAAATTACCGACCCAACTTTGCTCGCCGACATCAAGGCTTTCATCGGGCAAGAGGTGCAACACGGGCGCGTTCACGAATTTTACAACGAGAAGATTGTCGGTAGCCGTTTCGAGATCGAGAACTATCTGAAGCTGCACCGCTGGGTGAACTATACTCTGATTGAGCCGGTGACCAACTGGCTGTTCTCGCCAAAGTTTTCGCTGTCGGTAACTGCGGCGGCCGAGCACTATACCGCGACCTGGGCGCACAACGCCCTGACCGACTCGCGCGTGAAAGATATCAAGAGCGAATCGCTGCGCAACCTCATCTACTGGCACGCGATCGAAGAGATTGAACACAAACACGTGGCGTTCGACGTGCTGCGAGAAGTCGACGACAACTATTTTCTGCGCATCAGCGGCATATTGTTTCTGGCGGTGACAATGCCGGCATGGGTTGGTCTGGGGTTTGTCTATCTGCTCGCACAAGAGAAGGATTTCAAAATTGCCGATGTCATTGGCGACATGGCAAAAGATGCGTCGTCTGGCAGCGGCCTGACCCGCCAGTTTGTGAATGCGTTCTTTAGCTATTTCAGGCCGGGCTTTCACCCCGATGATATCGACGACGCGGCGCTCGTAGCCGAAATTGCGGCAGAAGTCGAACGGAGCATCAAGGCTTCTGCCGCTTAAATTTTCATAATTCTCTGCGGCGCTGCCGCAGAGAATTTTTTATCAGGTACCGTATTCTGAGAGCAGCGCTTCGCGGGCTGCGTCGGGTTTGCGCGTGTGCTGCGTGCGCATCGACTTTGAGCGCCACTGCGGTACGAAAATCGAAAGTACATAAGTGCGTATAATGTACCACGCGAGGCTGCGTTCCATGAGACGGGGGTCAATTTTGTCGGCGATTTTGGCATGCGCCTCGGTTAACTGGCTCCAGTGCAGCGCCATCTGTTCGTGGTGCACCGTGTGCAGCCCCGCGTTCAGCAGCAACTTGCTGCCGATACCGGTGAAATTGCGCGAATGGTTGAGCGCCGAGTCTTCGTCGCAGTGCACGTGCTGAATGTAGTTCACCATCAGCACAGCTATCACCGAAAACTGTGAGGGAACTATAATGCAATAGAGGGCTTTTTTCCAGTCAAGAAACAGTGCCCCGCCAATGAAAGCTATCCAGATTGCGTATTCGCTGATATAGAAGAAGAATCGCGGTTTGTCGTGCTTCCATGCGTGTTTCAAGAACTGGCTGGTCGGCGTCTGCTGGTAGATCGCGCTGATGATAGGGTACGTCAGTAACGTGAACAGATTATTACGCTCAGAAAACCGCCAGGTGATTGTGTAATCGCCGTCTTTGTTACCAAAGCGGTGGTGGTTGAGGTTATGTGTGGGAATCCAAGCATAAACGGGAAAACCGTAGAACAGCGTCAGCCAGTAATCGGTGAGCCGGTTCATGAGGTGGCTTTTCCACATGTTGTTATGGTTGTGGTTGTGCGCCATCGCGAAACAAGGCGCCGCCATCAGCATCGCGCCGATGAACAGAAAGACGTTAAACTCGGGCAAAAGCCAGTGCCAGACAAGTATGCCGGTCGTGACAACCATGTAGAACACAGAAAGTAAATCTGCTTTGTAGCGCAGCATGAAACCTCCATTACCAGATAAAATAGTCTTTTATCTGGTAATGGAAAGAAATGGTCACACATTCACGTTGTCAATAATTGCGCAGATTGGCTGGCTACCACAAGAGTTTACTGCGATAGTACTGCCAAGAAGCTGGCTCGGGTGAAACGAATAAAGAGTGGTGCACGAGGTTATCGATGGCATGGCTGATTCTCATTGTCGCGGGGCTTTTTGAAGTTGGTTTTGCGGCTTGCCTCGCGAAGTCGAAAGACGCCACGGGCACCGAAAAAACTTTCTGGTACACTGGATTCTTCGTCGCGCTCAGCCTCAGCATGCTGCTGTTAATGAAGGCGGTCGAAACATTGCCGATTGGCACTGCATATGCAGTCTGGACAGGCATCGGCGCGGTCGGCACAGTATTGGTTGGCGTTCTGGTATTTAAAGACCCGGTCAGCTTCTGGCGCATCTTTTTTATCACGACGCTTATCGCTTCAATCGTGGGCCTGAAGACCGTTTCATCGCACTGACGTTTTGCCTTGGCGTTTTGGTTATTTTGAAGCTACACTTTTTCGCGTGAACCAGAAGAATCCCGGCACGCCCAACAGAATCACTCCCAGACCAATCGCTGTGAGGTAGGGCATTGCAATCGCCGCATAGACGATAAAACCGGCAGAACAAAACAAAAAGACAATCGGCAAAACAGGATACAGCGGCGTTCTGAATAGGCCCGGCTGCGCTTCGGTTTTTCTGAAACCCCTGACTTTGAAGATCGCACCTGCAGTGAGACCGTAGAAAATATAAGAGGCAAACACCACTGAATCGGTCAGCTCGTCGAACGTGCCAGAGAAGGCGAGCAACGCTGCAATAGCCCCCTGCACCACCGTAGAAAAGACGGGAATCGCATTCACTCGCGAGAGCCGGCCGAGGGGTCTGAAGAATACGCCATCTTGCGCCATCGCATATGGCACGCGCGCGCTCGCCAAAATCGAACCGCTCATGGCTCCGAGCGCTGAAACGACCATCATCGCTGCAATGACCTTCACGCTAGCATCAGAGATTACCCTGTGCATCGCAGCCGTCGCCACGGGCTCTGCACCCGGGTTGACCGACGGGTTAGAGGCCAACACCTCGTTGAAGGTCAGAACATGAAAGAACGCCTGGTTTACGAGCAGGTAGACGACGATCACGATACCCAGACCAATTGCAAGCGCAAGCGGCAGGTTACGCTGCGCATTCTTTACTTCGCCCCCAAGCATCGGCAGGTTGTTCCAGCCGTCGTACGCCCAGAGCGCAGCCAGTAACGCTGCCGAAAAAGAAACCATGCCAGGCCACTTTACGGGAGCCGCGCTTTGCGCCGCTTCGGGAGCGATAAAAAAAAGCGTACCGACGAGAACGCTGAGGCTGATGACCTTGATTGCCGTCAGCGTCACCTGCACCGAAGAACTGACGGATATCGTGAGGCTATTGATGATGGTGAAGAGCGCAATAAAGATAACGGCCATCTGCCAGACCTTAATGCCGAGTGTTGAATAGGGCACGACGACATGCAAAAAAGCCGCGGCACCAACCGCATACGAAGCCGCACTGCCGGGCGCGCCGATGGTGAAGCGCATCCAGCCATACATGTATGCGGGAAACTTGCCATAGACATTGCGCAAAATCGCATATTCGCCGCCAGCCTCGGGCATGCGCGAACAGAGCTCAGCATAAGTAAGCGCGCCGGCATATGATAGCAAACCGGCGACGAGCCAGGCCAAAAGCACAATCGTCACGCTGCCCGCGTGCTGCGCCATGATCGCGGGCTTCAAAAAAACCCCTGTGCCGATCATGCAGCCGGCAACGAGACTGATTGCGGTGAAGAGCCCTAATGCCCTGCGTGGCGTCGCAGGGGCCGTTTGGTTCAGAAATCCACCTTTAAACCTAAGGCACGAAACCGCCGCGCCGACAGGGGAAACCGCTCGGCAAAGCGCGTTTTTCGTTTCAGCCAGCCATGCGCTTCGGCAAGCCCTTCGACGAGTAGTTTCGCATCGGCGGCTGAAAATTTTGCCGTCGCTGCGGCAAAAGCCTTATCGCCCGTAATTTCGGCGGCTTCGTAGATATGAAAGAAATGAAAGTACGCGCCCGAGGTGTCGAGTTTCTGCCAAAGCAGGATAAACCTCTCAAACGCCGCCGGCCCCTTGTCGAGGGCGGCATCGAGCATAACCTCATAGGGTATGGCCTGATCGCGTGCCTGAACCAGAGTCTCTTCGGCGATTTTTACCCGTTGCGAATAGGGTTTGGCACAGAATACCTGAAAGCACGCCAGAAATATGCAAATTGCTACCTTGCGCATGTGCGACCGGTTATCACCAGCACAGGCCGAAAACTAAAAAGCCCATTCTGTTCTTCACCTTGCCAAGGCATCTGCCGATAATTAAAGGGGATAAACTCGCCGACATATGTTTCAGATTGCCAACTTTCAGCAAAATGCCTTTGTTATAGTCGAGGGCAAAGCCGCACCGGGCTTCTATATTGTGCGGCAGGGCAAAGTGCGCCTCACGGCAGAAATGCCGATTCCTGGTGAAGAAACCAACCTAATATTGAATCCGGGTGACTTTTTTGGGGTCGTGTCTTCAATGAGCGGCCACCCGCATATCGAAACGGCGCAGTGTCTGGCAAATACCTCGATGATCAACGTGGGCCGCGACCAGTTCGGGGTCTTGATTCAGAAGAATGCCCCGATCGCGATGAAGATCATTCGCTACTTTTCTCAGCGCCTGCGCATTATTGACCGCGCAATCACGAAGCTGACCTTTCACAGCACGGTCGAAGAAGACCCGCAGCTGATGTTCAATATCGCGCAGTTCTATTACGCAAAGCAAGAGATGAAGCACGCTGCGTATGCTTACCAGCGTTATCTGCAATTCTACCCGAATGGTCCCCACGCGCCGCAATCGAAGATGGCGCTGCAGAACATGAGCGCACCGATGTCTGTCCCGGTACCGGCTGGCAATGCGCTCGCGAGATCGTTTGCCGACGGCCAGATGATCTTTATCGAACATGAACCCGGCAACGAACTTTATATTATTCAGGGTGGTAAGGTCAAAATCACCAAAGTTGTGAACGACAACGAGGTGTTGCTCGCGGTTCTAAACCCTGGCGACATTTTTGGTGAGATGGCGCTTCTCGAAAACAAGCCGAGGTCGGCCTCTGCGGCGGCCTTTGGCAACGTCACTACCCTTGCGATCAACAAGCAGAACTTTGAGGGCATGGTGCAGGCGCAGCCACAGCTCGCGACCAAACTTATTACGCTGCTCAGCGAGCGCATTTGGCTGGCTTACCGCCAGCTCGCGAACCTCTTGATCGCCGACCCGGTAGGTCGCATGTACGATACACTGCTGACGCAGGTACAAAAGAAGAAAGTGGCAATTCAGCCGAAAACGAGCTATGTGTTCGACATCGGTTCGCAAGAAATTCTCAAGATGCTCGGTTATCCGCCTGAAAAGGGCGAAGAGTACCTGATCACTATGCTGAGCGATAAGAACCTGCGCCTCGACCAGGGCAAGTTCATCTGCAAAGACCTGGCCGAATTAGAAAAGCAGGTACAATTCATTCGCAAGCGCGCAGCCGCAGAACGCCAACGCGAAGCCGCGAAAATGGGTTAGAGCGTTCTTAACGCTCGAAGTAACCTGCTGAACCGAAAGAAGGGAAAGCAGCGAAGCGCTTTAGCAGGCATTTGCTCTTGGCAAATGCCGAGGCTTTCCGTTCTTTCGGCTTCTTAATTCAGCAGGTTACGGGAATCCTAGCGCGCGCACGGAGGCGCTCTAGGCGACGCGCCAGAGCGTTCTTAACGCTTAAATCACATCGGCCGCGGCCATCACACCCATAAATTTGGCGATGTCTTCGTCGAGCGCCTCTTTCAGATATTTGAGAGTCTGCATGGCTGACTCAAACGCGCCCTTACGGTCATAATTGAGTCGCTCGGGGCTTGCACCTGCGGTAAACTTTTCGATCATTTCCATCAGCTCTTTGCAGCCCTTGAACACGCTGAACATTTCGCTTGCGAGCAGGTAAACCATACAATACTTTTTCTGCTTATCCATTTCAAGCTTCTCGACATACTTCTTGCAATTGCGGTCGATCTGCCCCAGATAGCTGGCGAGCGGTTTTGGGAAACGCAAGAACTCAACCACCATTGCCTGCACGCGAGAGGCGTGTGCCTGAATATCGCGCTCGTATGAGTTTGTTAACCCGAGCACCGCGTCGTGCTGGTTACCGTCTTTCATTTCTTCAAGCACCGACGACATCTTGAGACTCTGTATGAGACCGCGGTAGCGTTCGCCGTTTCGTTGAATTTCGCGCTCCGCATTGACGAGAAAACCATGTAGCTCAGAATCTCTCATGTCAGGCTCGATGTTGAGTTCAGCCACCCAGGGGGGCAGCTTCATCGGCATGGGATGCACGCGCCGCTGAGCCCGGTTATCTGCGTTCATCTTGTCGTCGCCCGTACCCGCAGCGGCCAGAATGCGCCGAGCCAGCAGCGCTTCTTCTTTGCCGAGCGCAATGGGCACTATCTCGATACGGTGAGTGCGCAGATTAAAGCGCGTGGCAAAGCGGCGCCCGTCGGTGTCGACGTAGCGGTTCTCGATGCTGCGCAAGGTAATGCGCGAGGTGTCTATATCGGCAACAGAATTGATGCGGATATAGTGTTGTCGCATTTTACCCCGGCAGTTCGTCTCTGAGGCGTCGCGCCCGGGCATTGAGCGGGTCGACGGTCAGAATCTCGTCTAACACGGCATTGGCCTTCTCGCGTTCTTGCAGCGCGAGGTAAATTTCGGCGAGCAGATTGAGGTTCATCACATTCGTGTTTGGGTCTTCTGCGCGAATCTGTTCGGCATAATTCAGCGCCTTGTCAAGATGGTTGAGTTTACGTTCTGCGAAAGCCGCCAGATACATAACCTCAAAATCATCGCGCTGCATCGCCAGAAGCTTATCAGCGATGCCTATGGCGAGGCTGTATTCTTTGATCTGCATCGCCAGATTCAGGGCAGCTCTGAGCGCCCGGGGGCCCGCAGTCGACGAGTTGTTTGCCCGGCGCAGCAGTTGAGCGGCTTCGGCGTGCTGGCCTGAGTCGACCAGATGTTTCGCATCTCTCAGCAGAACCGATGCGGTTTGTTTTTCTTTTGCAGCCGCAATGTCTTTAGGTGAGTTGTATTTCACACGCACCAGCGAGAGGTCGTCGGTAATTTCGCCCGATGCCGCGATCAGCTCGTAAATTTCATTCAGTCTGCCATCTGCTGTTTCGACGTACTTCAAGAAAATAGTTTCGTCTTCGTTAATGACTCTGACATCACCTTCATGACCCGGCATCGCCACATCGTCGCGACCGTCTGAGCCCAACAGCACTATGTCGCCGGCTCGAAGCTGAATCTGATCGATCGAGATTTCGTCTTGCAGGCCCGGTGTACCGAGTTTGCGGTAATAGCTGCGGTTCTGCAAGAAGACGGCCTTGCCGTCGCGGTAGAGCACCCCCCATGGGTGTTCGGCGTTCAGGTAATAGAGTTTGCCGCTGCTATTCTCGAGTACGGCGATGTAGATCGAAACGAGCATCGAACAATCAAAACTCTCAAAAACCTTCTGCAACTCGAGAAAGGTAGCCTTGAGCCAGTTCTCAGGGTCTACCTGTGTCTGCAGTCTAGTGCGTTCGACGATCGATTGAAACACCGCACCCAGAACGAGCGAACCACCGGCGCCCTGCATCGACTTGCCCATTGCGTCGGCATTGAGAAACACTGTTGCCTGGCCAGTCGCAAACTGCAGGGTGTGGGCAATCGAAATATCGCCACCGATGTTTCTTTTCTGGTTCTTAAATTCAAAGTGCTTCTTTTGTTTCGTAAAGAAATCGACGTCGACGTTGAGACCTTCGTCGACTGCGTTGACGCCTAACGGGTTCAGCAGCAGCGAAGTCAGGTAATAGTCACCGTCTTGCTGTGTTTTGAGTTCGTTCACGAGATCGAGGCTGGTCTTCAGTTTCTTTGAAGCAGTAATCACCTGCTCTTTTTCTTCAAGCAGACTCAGCTCAGAACGAATGAGTTCAACGCGCCGCTCATAGTCTTTGAGACAGAGAAAGGTGAGAACGCCAAGATAAGGCAGCACCATGCCACCGAGGGCAATAGAGCCAACGTCTGATGCACCAAAAAAGAAATAGAGTGTGATGGGTAAGAGCCAGGGAACCGCGAAAAGAATGAAGGTGAAACGATTGCAGGCAAACGTGAAGGCAGCCGCACCGGTGACCCCGATAATCAGAGCAAACGATGTCAGCTTGATGCTTTGGTTTTTGATTTCTGGAAGCTGAAAGTAGAAACCTATGCCGATCAGCAATGCAATAAAGAACGCCTGACTATTCGCGATGATCGCATGTTTGTGCATGTCTTTGACCCAATCTTCGCCGAAAAAATAGAAAATCAGAATCGGCACAGAGGCTACCATTTCTGCAATGAACCAGGGCAGGTGCTGCTGCATGCTCGAATCGATCATGAGCATCGCATAATAAAGAAGCATCGCGAGCACAAGGCCGACGATCGCCAGACGCACATTCCAGAACATTTCGCGCACGAGAGTATCGTGCACGTGCTCTACAAATTCGGGCTTTACAAGTTTATGAATCGGACGCGCGAAAATAGCCATGGATGCTCCTGAGTTAGATTATCGGCATTTTACACCCGATATCGTGAGGTCAAGACAGATGGTTAAATCAGAAAGTCAATAATTGAACAAATGTTCACCAATTGGCTTTTTCCGTAAACAGCTGGCACCACGGGCGCGGCGCCAGAGGCAAATCACGCTACCGGTTTCTTCTTATGTTCGGTCTCAGTGACGACTTTGATGGTCTTTTTGAAGTTCCATTTGCGGTAGACCGAGAGTGCATCAATGCGCGCGTTCGGCAGGAAAAAATAGTTAGAACCATATTGAACGATTGCGCCCTTATAGTCAGAGTGTTTGCCCCTAAAGTCGACTTTGCCGATTTCTTTGACCTGGTTCCAGTTTTCGACGTTCTTGAGCACCGGAACTTGATAAAGATGCAGTTCGCGAATGCTACCCTCTTGCAGGGTGCGCACCATTATCTGAGACCAGTCCATCGATATAATTTCGGAGTCGCTGAACGTGAAGTCAAGTTTTTTAAGACATTTTCGCGGGCAGAAGAATTCAGAGCCTCAAATTGTCAAAACGTCATGCTGCCCGCCAGACGCATAAAGAACCCGAAGCTCTCACGCTCGCGCCGGTCTTCTGAATACGTCAGCGCCACAAACCCCTGAAAGACCCCGGTATTCACAAGTGCCAAAACTTTGTAGCCGCTGTTTTTTACGCGCATCGATGAGGATTGCAAAAGAAGCGAAGAATACCACTCTGAGGGAAATATCACCGGCTCTAATGGTTGATCAGAATATAGCTGATAGTGCCCACCGCCGACAAAAACGTAGTCAGCATAGCCAAGGCCCGCAAGGGTTTGCAGCGAACTATCGGCAGAAAGGGTGGCGCCAGTTCGCAGATGAAAGCCGGTTTCTGAGTTGCGAACCGAAAAACCTGCTAGCTGCGTGCGCTCTTCATAGACGGTGACTGCCGTCAGGTATTCACCCGCATACCTGACCATGCCAAATTGCGCGCCGGTCGCAAAATACTGCGCGAACCAGCGATCAGAGAAGAACTGCCCGACAAAACCCTGTCGGGCTTCGAAAACTCCACTGGCAAGACCATGCACCTGCGAGCGCTCGAAAGCAAGTACGCGAAACGAGAAATTGCCGTCGTAACGGGCATGGCCGAGCAGATTTCCCGCGCCGGCATATTCAAGACCGCCGGAAAAACCGTCGCGATTCTCAATTGCGCCGAACTGCAACGCGCCCACGGCGAAAGGCTGCTCGTCTGTGTGTACATCGTACGCGGCCGCGCCTGCCGACAAGCGCAACCAAGACGCAGGTGAAACACCGATGCGGGCGAAGGCGATATTGCTTTGCTCTAATTGATAAAACTGGCTGTCGAAGAAAACAAATTTCGCCTGATAGCCGAGGCGCAGCCCCGCGGGTTCGGCAAACGCAAAATTGCGCGTCCACGGCAGATAAGCGCCGTTGCTAATGAGAAAGCCATTATCGAGCGAACGTTCACGCTGGCCAACTTCAAAGACAAGCGGGTTTTGCGTCGACGAATAAGACGCCACCACACCGCGCGCCGACGGCGCTTGAAACGCACCGAGACGAAATTGTTTGTGCCGGTAGACCGCGGCACCATAGTCAGCCGATGGAGCGATATCTTGTTTCAGCCTACCTGCCTGAAACTGAACCTGATGCGAGAGTGCACGGCCACAAACACCGCAGATCAAGGCAGCAGTCGCCAGCTTACGCAGCATCGCGGCACCCCCAGTTCTTGCGGGCGAGCGAAGCGCGAGCCGACTCACTGAGCGCGCAGGCATCTTTTTCGCGTGTGAAGCGCAACGCCTCAACCGGGCTGAGACCCCATTTCACCAGCGTCGCAAACGCCGGCACCTTTTCTGGCAGCCGCCGTTTTTTCTGTCGCACACGTTTCGGCGCATAGGGCTCGCTCGCCTGGCTTTCGACTGTCTGGGCGACATCCAGAGAGTATTGTAATGAGATTTCGAAGTAAGTTTCACCCGAGTTTGCAAGGCGCGCAATGGTACGCAGCTTCAGGCTTTCGATCGGCGACAGCCAGGCGCCGGCGCGAGCGGCGTTCGACAGCGGCTCGTAGCCCAAAATGAGTCCACCGTAGGCAGAGAGGTAGGCATAAATCTGAGCCGACCAGCGGTAGGGCTGTGAGTGCAGGTACTCAAATTCTGAATTGAACTCGAGTGGCAGCAACATCTCGAGCAAGAACGACCCCGAAGCCCGGGTCGCGAATTCTGACGCGATAACTTCGCTGCGAAACACGGCGTGCGACCACAAGAAGCCAACTGCCGGGTGAAAACTACCGGGCGTGTTGGTTCTCGCATTGAGGCGTTCATGCCGGTAGTGCGACCCCAGAGAGAACTGAAACCGATGGCCCTCGAGTTCAACTGCTGCGCCGGCCAGAGCGAGCACGTTCGTGAAATCACGATCTTGGGCGAGGGCATCGCGGCGCGCAAAGATGACGAGTGCCATGAATCCAGCGGTATTCTCGAGCTCAAGACTCTCGCTCGCGGCCCGCCGCGAAGCATCTGCGGCGCCGCCGTCGTGCGCCAGGCGCGCCGTCACCGCAAATACAGGATAAACAGAATAAAGAAAGCCGACAGCCAACAGCTGCCAAAATCCCTTGCTCATGAGAGCTCCACACACTATATTGAGGCAACTGAGTTTATCAAGGCCTCTATAGATTAAATACCACGAAAGCGGCTTTTTTTCTCACCTGAGTGAAAAAAAAGCGAAGATTTGGCACTATTCTAGGCCTTTTTCTGCCTGCTGCGTGGGCAAAGAAACAGACCCGCAATCTCCTTGACAGAGGCTTTGCGCCGAAACGCGTAGCGGAGTGGTCAAGACGCTGCGCCTCAACGTGCCCGCCGAGCGTGTGAAAGAACCTTTCATGTACCGTATGGTGACCGGTTACAATCTGCAGCCGAACATTCTCGAAGCCAATCTCGGGCCCGATCGCTGCGGCTCTATGGTCGTCGAAGTTTCAGGGCGCCCGCACGATATTGAAAGCGGCATTCTTTTTCTGCGCGAAGCAGATATCGAAGTTGAAGAAATGTAGATTTAGTTCGTAGGTATGGCTTTGCCATCGATCAGCGTTAAATTGCCGCGATGCCGAGTTTCGCCACAAGAAAGCTGATAAGACTCAGACCGACAAACGCGGTCAAACCCATGAGCAACCACACAATAATGTGGCTGAGTCGGTAGATTTTGTAACTACTTTCTGCGATATTCAGCACCTGGCGCGCGCCGGCAAAAAGCTGCCGGTAATGCCAGACAACCGCAAAGACCAGCAGCGGCGCCCCGACGACAGGCAGAAAAAGCAAAACAGAAAAACAGCTGACGATCAGCGTCGAGAAGAGCGCGATGCGCATGCCGCTCTGTGGTGAAAATCTGCCACCTGAGTGTTCGGCGGTTTCTTCGGCGATAACTCCCAACAGAAAGATATATCCCGCGTACAGCGCGACCGCCAGTGGAAATACAATTAGGCAATGGCGCAGAAACAGCGATAGATTCTGGTAGCGTATCAACTCACGAATGGCGAAAAATACGAAGCATGGCACCAGTAGTGGCAAGTGGTATTTGCGAAACAGCGACCAGAACGAACCAGCCTCTTCACGTTCGATTTCTTCCCATGCTTCGGGTTTGCCTGTCAGAAGCTGGCGT
Source organism: Spirochaetota bacterium (assembly GCA_029561505.1). Lineage (GTDB taxonomy): Bacteria > Spirochaetota > Leptospiria > Turneriellales > Turneriellaceae > Turneriella. The sequence goes on from JAKQXK010000493.1 coordinate 16,463, forward strand.
ATGCGGTAAGAGATCAGTTCAAAGCCCGCCTTGTGCTCTAGAGGAATGCCACCGAGACGCACTCGCGAGGCTGCAGGGGCGACGGCCTCGGACACAGGCTTCTTGGGGGCAGTAAAAAATTCGCGGCCCGACGGTTTAGCGCTTGTGGTGCGCAAGGTTGCATTTTTTTTCGCGGGTAGTTTTTTCATTCGTCTTCTGCGGCTTTGCGTTTCTTCTTACGCTTCTTTTTTTTAACTTTTGCGGGCTTCGCTTTTGCTGTGCCCGCTTCGGCGATCGTGGCACGCTTGTGATTAAAGAGCGCGTTGGCACGGTATTCAACTGAACCTTCTTTGTAAAGAATTTCCAGAACGCTCAGCCGTTTCTTCGACGGGGCGACCTGAACTGTCAATTCACCGGTTTTTTTGTCGTAGCTGAAGTCTTGCGCCGTTGAAAAAACACGGACCTTGAATTTCGACTGCTCGAGACCGCCCGGTATTTTGAATTTGACCGAAGCCTGGCTTTCGATCACCTGCCCAGGTTCACCGCTCAGGTAACGCAGCGGCAGCGAGCGCGCCAGCGTCTTCTGTGCGAACTGCTTTTCTCCATCGCCCTTCACGATCAAGAAGCGCCGCAAGAGATATGGGTCTTCGCCTACCTGATTCGCCCCATGAAAAGTTGTACCGGCGGTCTGGTAGCCGAGCTCTCTGAGCAACCGCAAACTTGAGAATGTATAAATGCCAAAAGGGTATGCGAGGTGTTTTACATCGGCGCCGCCTTTTTGATTCAGAATTCGCTTCGAATCGGCGAACTGCGCGCGCTGTTCTGCGTCGGTCATCGTACTCAGCATCGGGTGCCACATGGTATGGCTTTCGATTGCGTGGCCTGCCTTGCGCACTGCCTGAATCTGCGCCCATGTAAGCGAACGCTCTTTGCGCGCCATGATGTAAGTCGGGTAAATATAGAGCACGCTCTTGAAATTATGTTGATCAAGAATCTTCTGCGCATGGTTGACGAAGTCATTATTGCCGTCGTCGAACGTAATCATGATGGGCCGTTTGCCGTTGGCAAAATCGAGCTTCTTTTCGCCGCGAATATAGAGAAGCAGATCGTTGGGTAAGATTGCGTAAAAATTTTTGTCGGCAAGCCACTGCATCTGCTCGCGAAACTGCTTCACGGTCACGGCATAAGGCGTCGGCCGCTCGCGGTATTGCTCATCGGTAACAATCTGGTGGTAGCAGAGAATCGGTACACCCAGGTCGTCGCGCCAGTTGGCAGGTATCTCAGATGGCTGCGTTGCACTTGCTTCGGCAGCAGCCGACGTCGGTGCTGCAGCCACGAGTTGCGCCGGCGGCACTTCAGCAAGATCTGCCGCGACGCCGGCAGGCTGCGCTTCAGGCCCGGGCGTTTCGGGAATGTTCGCCGAACGGTTCTGAAACCAGACAGTTGCGCCGAAAACGGCAAATATGAACGCAGTCAGAAAGATGAACGCTTTATAGCGCGAATACATGCGACATAATCGCCGGGCGCGACAGGGGGGAAAGTAATGCGTGGGTTATGGCAGAGACGCCCTGAAGGGCGTCTCTGCGGAAAAACGTTCAACCGGTCAGCTTAAACGTGCCCAAGAACTCGGGCAGGTCATTCATGTCAAAATGCGTGATCGACTTTGAGATCACCTTGCCTGTACGCAGGTTCTTCACTTCGCCAAAGCACGTCGTGTGCGAGTAAGGCAGGTTCCAGGGGTAGATCTGCTGCTTTTCGCCGACGTACTGGTAGGGCTCGCCGTCGACGCTGAAGTCGAACGTGTAGCGAATTTTCTGGTCTTGAAAATAGCGCAGCTGCAGCGTGCCGTAGACTGGCATGTTTTCGCACATGCCGCCGATCGTCACCGTGCCCGCGAGCTCGCTCAGCATGAACTTGTCTTGCCCCGGGTTTACGAAATCAACGAGGTTCTTCGGGCCCCAATCGGCTTTGAATTCGAACTTATGTTTGCCAGCAGGGCCGAAGCCGTCGACGAACTCGTGTTCACCCGACATGACTTCATGGATCTGGAAACCTTTTTCAGGTACACCTTTCTTAGCGGTGTCCATAATCGAATTGAGGATTGACCCCAGCTTATCGACAATGCCGCCGATGCCCAACGTCTCTTGCTGTTGCTTAGACATGAAAGTGTGCGTCGTTTTATCCATCACGTTCGCCACCGGATTGATAACGCGCGCAAATTTGAAGAACTGGTTCAAAATGCTGACCATTTCTACATCCTTCTCTTCGCGCACCGAATCAAAGATCATGCGCGCCACCGTTTCAGGTTTATCTGAATAGAGTGGCATAAACATGAAGAAGAGTTGCTCGCCAATCGAGTTGGCGGTCGCGGTGTCGTAAAAGCCCGTGTTCACCAAAAACGGATACACAGTGGTCACTTTGATATTGTCGCGCGCAACTTCGACGTTCATGATCTCAGACATCGCGCCCACGGCGAGTTTGGTGACCGAATACGCGCCCCATGTTGGCGCGCGAAAGTATGCCTGGCCGCTCGAGACGTTCACGATATGGCCTGACTTCTTTTCTTTCATGAGCGGCAGAAACGTCTGAATATGGTAGAGCGGTGCCCAGAAGTTGATGTTCATCAGCTGCTGCCATTTGCTGAGCGGCGTGTCGGCGATCTCAGCGTTATAGCCGATGCCCGCGTTATTGATGAGCACGTCGAGCTTGCCAAATTTTTTCACGACATCGTCGCGCAGGCTTTCAACGGCCTTTAGGTCGGTGACGTCGACAACTTTGGTGAGAATATCTACGTTGTGTTTAGCGAGGCGTTGTTTCGCATTCTCAAGCGCCATTTCGTTGATGTCCGTCAGAACAAGCCGGCAGCCCCCTTCGGCGAAAAAGCCTGCTGTGTTGAGGCCGATACCACCGGCAGCACCAGTGATTAAGACGACTTTGTCTTTGAGTTCTTTCATAAGCCAAACCTACACAAGGTCGAACGCCCCGTCAAGAAAAAATGACATTTGTGTCATTAAATGGTGGAAATCGAGCCGCCGACCTAAAAAACGAGCACTCATTCAGTACAGCCACTCCCAGGCGAAATGCCAGACCCATTGGTCTGATTTGCTGGATCCACTTGCAACGCATATGAAGAATGTCGACCATGAAATGAAGGGCTGACTTTTAGATTCCAGAGGCATATCGCTGCTCCGACGCACGAAAAGACTTTCAGATCCTTAGCTTTGCCGATCCATGAGTTCGTGCTCCAACACACTGCGCTGCGCTGAAAGCAGGGAGCGAAGACGCTTGCATCACGGGTAACTTATCATTTTGTGACTTTGAAAAAAATATTGACCCACAGCTTCGAAAATCAGACACTATGCCTGTCTACCTTATGTACCGAACAAGCATTCTAACGACTCTACTCATCTTTTTTGCAGCCTGCAATGGGCAAGCTTCGATGTCTGTCGCGAAGTCAGACGACAAACCAACACTGGGCGACACAACGGTAAACTCTGTGGCAATAGCGCCTGCGGGTGGCACCTACACAAGCGCGGTGAATTTCTCGATCAATGCCAACCCGGCAACATCAGTCATTTACTACTCAGTCAACGGTGGGGCATACAGCGTCTACGCAGCTGCGGTTAGTCTGGGAACGAGCGGCAACTACCAGATATCCTATTATGCAATCTATCCCGGCGGAAAGGTGTCGGGCATTAAGACATCCACATTTCAGTTAAACGTTACCGCTGCAGCTGCGCCACCGTCGATAGAGGGCCAAAACAAACAGGGTGCGGTGTCTGCTGGCACGACATCATTCACCTTCTCTGTACCAAGCAACACGAATTCAGTGATTATGGATCTCAGCCTTGGCGGAGATTTCGGCGCGGCTGATGAATACGCGACGCTGAGCATCGGTTCATGCGCAAACATTGGCAACGCCCGCTCGGGCGTTGATGGCTACACGCTGCTGGCCGACCCGACTTTTTACAGCTACACGGTGCCGTCGAATTGTTATAGCGCGGGTCAGCCGCTCACCGTAACGCTTAAGGCATCAGCGACGGTGAATTTCAATACGGGTGCAGGCTTCTACTATCGCTACAATATCAACATGCGTTACAATAATCCGACGGCTGTTGCGCCGGGTATCACGCATTACGTCCAGGTAAAACAGGGTTCGACTGCGGCCGGGGTTACGTCTTTTGCCTTTAACGTGCCGACAGATGCGTCGAATGCCCGCATTGATATTTTCTCCGCCGGCGATTTCTCCGATGCGACCGAATACGCGCGAGTCAGCATCGGCAGTTGCAGCAATCTTGGGTTGGTGCGTTCGGGTTACGACGGCACAACATTGGTTCTTGATTCGTTTTTCGTGAACTATCTGATTAGCAACAGCTGCTACACTCCGGGAAATACCATGAACGTCACACTCACCGCGAGCACAAACGTCAACTCAGACATGGGTGCAGGCTATATCTACAAATATCAGGTCGTCGTGCGTTTCAATGATCCGAATGGTGGGCCACAGGCGACCGGCAGCACGACATCGGACAACACAACAACAGGCGTAAGCACTACGACCAGCGGTGTCGGTACGACCGTGACCGGACCGAGCACCACGTCGACCGGGCCAAGCACGACAGTAACCGGACCAAGCACTACCGTTACGGGCCCGGTCAATTCTACAACCGGCATCAGTACTACAGTTACAGGTCCGGTGAATTCAACCACGGGCATCAGCACGACGGTGACTGGTCCTGTGAATTCGACAACTGGCGTTAGCACTACGAGCGGCGTCTGGGGTTCTTCGGGCGTGTGGGGTTCGTCGGGTGTCTGGGGCAGCTCAGGGAGTTGGTAAGGCGCAACGCTGCTTTACCAACTCGTATTTCTTGACGGGACCTTTGCCTAACTCAGGCACCGTACTTTCCATCATATAGAACACGCGCAATTCGCCGAGCAGCTTGCCTTCGGCCGCCCAGCGCCGGCAAAGATAGTCGCCGAAATTCTTACGAAATGGCGCATAGTTGGCATACGTGAGATTGTTCATGTACTTACGCCACTTGTCGTTTTTGAAATATGTTGAGCCAAGCACCGGTTTATCCCACGTGACGGGCAGCCCCGTTATCGCATCGATAATCGTGTTTTCCTTTAGGGATTCAGCGGGTGCGACAAACCAGCCATCTTCTGACGGCGGGCGCGGCCCGAACATGCCCCAAAACTGATCGAGGCGCAGTATGTGCACAGGTAGATCAAGAACACGCGGCCAGTTTTCCTGCCTGGGTATAATATTCAACGTGCGCATATTCCACAGGAATGCCAGCAATGTGCACACCACGACACAGGCAATTGCGGCATGGTGTAGAATCTGCGGTGCTCGATTCAACAGCCCGGGCCGGTTGCGAAAAAACATCAATGCGGATTTTCCCCAGCTCGTGGCCCGCCGTATTTTCAACACACGCATCTCCAACGAATCCCAAAAAATAGCCGGTAAGAAAAAAACCCACCCGATAATTGAGATATATGGAAACGTGCCGAGTTCGAAGGCCAGCCCGAAAAACACATGCAGCAGCATCATCGCCCATACGGCAAAGAGTTTGAGTCTTTTATAGCGAAACGCCACGAGCGCGATCAGGGGAAATAGCGTTTCAGCGATCAACGTTGAAACGGTAAGCATGGGCAGAATCGGCTTGAACGACAAAAGCCAGCGACCCAAAGCGCTCGCGTACTGCTCGAGATTCAGAGCATAATACACGGCTGAAAAGTCTACGCGCCATGCAGCGTGGCTTTTGAGCGCAACGCTGAACCAATATACCTCACAGATCTGTAGCAACATCGCCGCCGATGCGATGGTGAAAAGCGGTGAATTGCTACTTTTCCGCGCCGGCCGCCGAAAGCTTCTGTGCAAAGGCAAAAACAGGCCCCAGAACATATACAACCTGAGCACTGTATCCCCTCCCTGAATCACGAGCGGGTTACGGTGCTGCAGCGAAACCAAAAGTAGCCAGCTGATAAATACGGCGAACCGCGTCTGAAAATTCAGAATCAAGCAAAGTGCCGCAAGAATTACCGCTGCGAATAACACGCCGGTAAGCGTGTCGTTGAGGTGAAATGTGAAATGCATCGGCAGCAACAGCTGGTTTCTTACGACATCGAACGGCATGACGCCGAAATTTGTATAGTGAGCTCTGAAATCTGTGATGCGTACGCAGATATCGACAATAAGAAGCACACCTGCCAGAATACGGAACGCAGCAAGCGCACGGTCATCGATGTTGAATAGGCGGGAAAGGAACCGCATGTCTGACAGGAACGTAAGTTGCTGACTAAGCATCAGCACATTTTCGGGAGATTCAAACTGAACACGCTCAAAGCCGATCGTACTGCGCGATTTGGCAATCATGAATTGTTCGACGAGCACAAGAGCCAACATGGCTTCTACAATGGGTACAGCCCGCGGTAATACGCACGGGTCGGGGCGACCTCTGACTTTAAGCATCACGGTCTCGCCCTGCTCGTTGACCGACGGCTGCTCATGACCGATCGTCGGCGTCGGTTTAGAAAAAATATCCCTTTAAGGCCGTAGCTTCCCATAACTGGATATTTTGTCACTTCAAAACAGGCTTTACGTCTGAGTGATTCTGTCTCTCTCTGCTGTAAGTGCGGAGTAATTTCGTAAGCGCTCGATTTGAAAAAAAAGAAATCAGAGCTAGAAAAGCTTGTCGCCGCTGAACGGCCGGCAAGAGATTTACCATGATTCGGTTAATGGGCGCGATAATTCTCGCCGTGATTTGCGGTAATTGTAGAAACAATAGCAGTACGCAAGATTTTCTTGATGCAGATTTTATTAGCAAAGGCCAATCTGCTATCTCCCTATTGGCGCCTGTCGAAAATGCCCAGATCGCGACTAACACGCCGACCTTTGTGTGGACTTCTGGTGGCGCCAATCTTTACACGATTGAGATCGCAAAGGATGCAGCATTTTCTCATAATGTCTTACAGAAAGATGTTACAGGGACAAATTACACGCTGAGATCTTCGGATTTGGCGGGAGGCGCTGCGCTGACCACGGGTACCCATTATTGGCGGGTCAAGATTGCGCATGTCGCAAATAACCTGCAAAGTATGACAGGTTCGTTTATGATATTTGCAATACCCGCGTCGGGTTCCGGCTATGGTGGCATCATCTACGTCGATTCTGACTCAGCAGCGAACGGGGAACAGGCGGACGTAATGCACCATTCAGAAAGATTCAACGGGCAATCGAGGCGATTGAGACCGCGCGCAATGGCGTGAGGGATATCTCGTTCGACGTGTATGTTGCCGGTGGGCCGGGCAAGACCTACAATGAGAGTGTCACCATGAAAGCGGGAATTTCTCTCAGAGGGGGCTATGATGCTACTAATGGCTGGGCAAGAAATATCAGCAGTTTCGCATCGACGATAGTCCCGCTTGGAGACCGAGGCATCTCGGCATACAGCGATATTACTTTGGCATATCAGTCTTCGACGATCATCGAAGGTATGGCCATTTCGAGCGACACAACGTCGTCAGCGGTCTTTGGCATAGTCACCGTGAACTCGAATATCCAGATTCAAAATAATAAGATCGACTTTGCCAATAATTCGACCGGTGGCATCATTGCAGTCAGTGTAACAGGCGCTAACGTTATCATCACAGGCAATAGCATATCTTCGAATGCTGTGTACTCAGCAATCGGAGTGAAGTCTCTGGAAGCCAATTCAGCACATATCAGCCAAAATACCTTTACGTTATCGTCGAACAATTCGTTGTCCTATGGCATCGCCCTAAGTGGTGGCTTAAATTACCAGATACAGAATAATGCAATGACCTTAGTGGGTACAAATCTGGTGACCGGCATCGATATCCTAGGCGATGTAACTGCGCTGAATGTCTCATCGAACCTAATCTTCGCAAAAACCACTGCCATGTATAACGCATCTGGCCTGATTATTAATACCTCAAATGCGAGTACTTTTACATTCCAGAATAATTTGGTTCTGTCTAGCAGTTTACAGTCTTCAAGGAGCATGGTAGTGGGTGGTCAGACGACAAGCGCGACCGCAACTATTGTTAACAATACAATGGCAAGCGTAGGTAGTGGATTTTCTACGACAAATATACAGATTCCATTCCCCACCGGCCCCACAACGAGTGTGCAATCGAATATTTTATTTAACTCTGGAGCAACCTTAAATTCTGGCATCTATGAAGGTTTCGGCGCGAACCTGGCAGATTTTACGGGCAATCTGCTGTTCGATATGTCAACAGGTCTCTACATAAACAATGGCAACACGGGTTCGCCGCTGACAACACAGGCAAGCTTAACGTATGCAAACACGATCGCGCCCGCCGCTGGCTCGTGCACGGGCAACCTAGCGCCGTGGGACAACGCCGCGGGCCCAAATACTGCATCAGTTTTTAGTGCTGGCTTCGTTGCTCCGACCTCTGTGACCACCGCCGCTGACCTTAAGACGTGGACCATCAAGGGATATGTCAACGCCACTAGCGGCCCCGCAGATCTCGACGCATCCGGTGGTTGGTCGACCGGAGACATAGGCGCGAACGCAGCTGCGGCCGGGCCATGAACGACCAGTATTTAGATTTCAACAAATTGCTACCCTTGAAGATATAGCCGGTATTTCGCAGGCAAAAAAAAAGCCGCGAAGGCGGCGGCCAATGCGAGGGCCGAGATTGCGGCTGGCAGGACAGGCCAATTGGCGCAAGATTCCATATTACCCGTCGCTTTACTTCAAATGCGTTGATCAACAAGAAGATATCTGGTCAATTCGCATAGCAACTATGACAACCTCGTGTGAACGCTTAGCCCACCCGGCCCCACAATCTAATTGACCAAGGCGGAGCTCATACCACGATGCTGCAATGAAACAGGCATCGCTTAAAATCATCACCCTCTGCGCGCTAGTGGGCATCACCACTTACGCCAACGACAACGGCCTCGGCAGAGCACAGCAGTACACGCCGAACCAGGCAAACTGGAAAACCTTCGCCACAAAGCCCTTTGTGGGCGGCACCAACACTGCGCATGACCCCGATGGCGTAGGTTGGATAAAGCGCGAACAATGGGACGCTGCGAAATGGGACGGCACGGTCTACGATCCTACCAAAATGACAAAGAAGCAATTTGCGGCGGCCATCTGTCCCGGAGTTGATCGGGTAAGGGGCTTGCGCGAGGTTTTTTATAAGCACAAACCTTTTGCCGATAACAAGAACCCCACCAAAGCCGAACTCGATGAGTGGCACAGAATCGCGATCAACCATGTGCGTGCACTCGTCGGTTACACCAGCGAAGATCGCCAGGTGAAGAAAGACCATTGCATGTTTGCACGCGCGCTGTGGGGCGATGAGCGCAAGTTTACGAATAAGTGGGATTCAAAATACCCCGGCAAGCTCGGCTCTGCAGCGGGCCCTTGTCTTGGTTCTAAGAATGCGCACTGCGGTGCGACTTTTATTCCCGACAAAACCGATCAGGCCGCTTACCTGCCGGCGGGTCACCCGGGTTGCAAAACTCAGCAAGGTGCAGAGGGAGTTTTCAGCTGGCCCAAATCAAATATTCCGTGGTCGATCAAATGGTCCCGCGCGTTCTGCAACACCCTCGGTGCCGAAGGTTTCTGGGGCGGGCATGTCGGCCCTTGGTTTCACCGCGAGAAATTTGGGTTGAATTTCTGGGATACCCAACCCGAAAACAACAATAGCAATACCATCGTGCGCGCGAAGTGGACGGGTAAGTTGATGCCGAGTCTGTATAAGAAGCCGTAGAACCAGTATTTGTTGCCACCCTACGTGAGCTAGAAACCGAGAGCCATGAGAAAGAATGTGTTGATGCCCCTCACGTTGGTAGCAGCGTTTGCGCTGACCGCAGGCTGCCGCACGACCGACAAGGCCATGGCGATCTGCGAAGAGAACAACCGCAGCTGCCATCGGGGTTGCTCAAACAGCAATGCGAATTTTGATAATTCGAAAACAGCCCACCAGAGCATCAGCCAGTGTGACATACGCTGTGACAGAAACTATCAGGCGTGTCTGAAACGGCAGCAAGACAAGAACGTGCGGATCATTGATGATACGCCGGGAGATTGAACTTTCATCGTTAGGCAAAAAGTTTAAGAAACTCTGCCGGCGCCGGTGACTGAAACGACATCGGCTTCTCAGTCACCGGGTGTGTGAACGCGAGCACGTGTGCGTGCAGTCCGAGTCGGCCGAGCTTGTCGCCCTGCGCGCCGTATTTCGAATCACCTGCAACAGGGTGGCCAATGTCTTGCATGTGCACGCGAATCTGGTTTTTGCGCCCGGTTTCCAATTCAACTTCAAGCAGAGTGTGATCTTTGCCGCGCTTCAAGACCTTATAGCGCGAGACGGCTTTTTGACCGCCCTCTTGCTTTTTTGATGAGTAGCTGCGCAGCGAATCAGTACCGTGCATGAAAGATTCGATTGTCGCACTATCTTTTTCGACGACCCCTTCAACTACCACTAGGTAGCTGCGCGTCTCGATGCTCTGCTGCCAGTTTTGCCGCAGGTGGCGCTGCAGGTCTTTGTCTTTGACGAACATCATAATGCCTGAAGTGTCACGGTCAAGACGGTGAACCACCAGCACCTTTGTTTTAGGATTTCTTCTTTTCACGTATGCGCTTACCAACCCGTGGGCTGTACGCTCTTTGCCAAGGTCTGTCGAGACCGAGAGCAAGCCGGCCTCTTTGTCGATCACAATCACGGCCTCATCTTCGTAGATGATCTTGAGGCCTCGCAACGCCGTTGGCTTGCCCTGGGGCTTTTTACCAATGCCGACGACCTGCCCTTCGCTGAGAGGGTGGTCGAATTTAGTCGATAGTTCGCCGTCGACGGTCACGAGCTTTTTTGCGAGCAGTGCTTTTACCCCGGTGCGGCTCTTGCCATGCAGCGACTGCATGAGAAATTCCATCAGCGGCCCGGGCGTTTTGACGGTGAACTGCATTTAAGCGGCCCGCACAAATTTGAGAATCTTTTGCCAATGCTCGGGGGTTAACCTCGCCATGAGGTCGTTGTGGTCTGCGTTCGGCACGATGATCAGTTCGTTAGACCGAAACAGGGTGGACAGCTCTTGTCCCATCGAAACCGGAATCACACTGTCGCGGGCCCCGTGAACTACCAGCGTCGCAGCTTCGACGAGCGGCGCTTTGGCTTTGTTATTAAAGACATCCACCACGAGATGGCGCGCCAACGAAAAGAAGTGGTGCGCTGCCGTGTCAGGTGCAGAAGTAAAAGGCGCCATGAGGATTAACCGCTGCCCCAACTTCTGCGCGGCCATTTCGGTGGCGACGCCGGTACCGAGCGAGAACCCCCACAGAATTGTGTCTTTCGCCGCATGGTGGTAGAACTCGCGCATGAGCTGCAAGAGCGCGGCAGAATCTTCATAGATATTCTGCTCGCTGGCCGTATATTCGGCAGCAAAACCATAACCGGGATATTCAGTCATCAGCACGCTGAAGCCCTCGCGCAAAAGCAGTTCAGCGATGTCTTGCATCGAGCCCATCACCTCGCCGTTACCGTGAAAGAGCACGACGAGCTTCGGCCCCGATTTCGCGTAGTAACCGAAAGCGGTGCGTGCCGTTTTTGCGGTCACGATTTTGCCGCCGGGCAACGCGGGGGTAAAACGGTAGTTTGGCGCGGGAAACAGCAAAGGTCGAGTCAGCGCGCCGCGAAAAGACATGACGAGCACAGAGATTGCTGCAATCACCAGTGTCGCGACAATTAAGAAACGCGTTGAGCCTTTGGCTGTTGGTATCACAGCCAATTCTCCACTCTTAAACCCGGGCCCTTGCATCACGCCAGATCACCTCAACAATATGCCCATCAGGGTCGGTGAAATATGCCGCAAGGCCCCACGGGTAAGGCACCGCCTGACCGCAGGGGTTACCGCCGGCGTTGGCGGCGAGCTTCAGCACACCGTACGCCTCGTCGCGGGTTGCAACTGTGAGGCTCAGCAACGCGGCATTGAGGCCGGGCGTGAATTGTGCTTCAATGCCAGCCGGCTTCAAAAGATGATTAAACTCTTCGGTTTGTATAAAGAAGATCTGCACACCGGGCAAAGCCAAAGTGACGACATCGGCATCTTGTTCGCAGCAGTCTGCGCCGAAAACGGCCCGGTAGAATTTGCACGCTCGGTTCGCGTCTGCAACGGGAAACGAAAACGCCGCCTGAAGCACCTGCATAGTGCAGCTATGCGCATGAACCGCAGCCGTAAACCTTGAAAAACGCCTTACCCCCTGTTATGGAAATTCACAGCTACGCATGACCGCGCCCGAAAAAGTGTCGAAACCTGCATTCAGCGGTTATGAAAAGTTTCTGATCGCAATCCTCACTATTCTGCAGTTCACGGTGATTCTAGACTTCATGGTGCTTTCGCCACTCGGCGCAATTCTGATGCCTGCACTCACGATCGACCCGCAGCAGTTCGGCTGGGTCGTTTCGGCCTATGCGTTCAGCGCGGGCGCATCGGGACTTCTCGCCGCGGGCTTCGCCGACCGTTTCGACCGCAAGCGCATGCTGCTTGTGTTCTATGCAGGCTTTTTGGGCGGCACGCTGCTCTGCGGGCTTGCCCCTGATTACCACCTATTGCTGGGCGCGCGCATCGTCACCGGCATTTTTGGCGGCGTAATCAGCTC
>JAKQXK010000528.1 GCA_029561505.1 Spirochaetota bacterium
CCCGTCGCGCATGGCGGGCGAAAAACTGCTGGGTTGAACCCGGCGAGCCAATACGTAAACGGAGCGAAGTGCAATGTCCGCAGAAACGAAAAAGCTTTTCAGCAAAGACAATAAGGCCGGCGACAAGTTCAATTATGCCCGCAAGCTATTTCATCTTATCGGTCTCGTCATACCTGTAGGGTATTTTTTTGCATGGTTAGACCCATTAAGCCCGTGGCAGTTTAAAGAAACCACCCGGTCGCTCATTTTCTGGATCACCGGTATTATCACGGTTTTCTTCTTTATAATCGAGTTTCTGCGCTTTCGTTATAAACTCTGGCAAGACCTGTTCGTGAAAGTTGCCGGCCCAATGCTAAAAGGCAAAGAATTGAACAAGATGCACGGCAGCGTGCCCTACATTCTGGCGTTGTGCCTCGTTGTGGGCTTTTTTCCGCGCGACATTGCGATTCTGTCAATTCTGTTTCTGACGTTTGGCGACCCCGCCGCAGCCCTGGTTGGTGGCAAGTATGGTACAATCCGCTTCTATAACGGTAAAAGTCTACAGGGCACGCTCGGCGGCATTGCAGGCGCGTATCTTGCCGGTCTCGTCTTTCTACTCATGCTTTCGGCAGCGGGTGTAACCTCAGACTTTGTGCTGTGGGATAATCAGGGAGTGCGACTCGAAAACTGGCTGACGCTGTTTATCGGCGCCGTTTCTGCCCTGCTGATCGAATTCGTCAGCCATGAGGGCCTGCTCGATGACAACCTAACAATACCCGTGGGCGCCTCGCTCATCATGATTGGCACGCATGCGCTGTTCGCAGGCCACAATCTGGCATCTTATTTCAACCCGGTTCAATACCTGATTCAGACGATCGGCTAAGCGCTTCGGCGTATCCCTTGACGCTGCACCGCCGGGCCTTCAAGCGTCGGCGATACCGATGAATGTGTTGGCCGATATCTTTGAACCGACGCTGCAGCCGCTATTGCGGCTGAAGCCGCTTTTTCTTCTGCGCGACGGCATATTTTCACCCTGGCAACGCGCACAGCTTCGCGGGCCGAAAACCAGCGAGGCGCAAACCCGCAGAAGCCAAAACGAAACTCAGGCGCTATTGACCGTGCACAGCGCGCTACAAAATATGCAGTTTACCTCGCCCGACACGCACCTCGCAGCCGTGAAACCTGCCGACCTGCTCTTGAACATCGGGCGACAGATCGAAGCCGATCTGCGACTGCTCGATGCAGCATTCACGCATAAACTGATTCAAACGGCGCAAGTCGAAGGCGACACCACAAGGGTTCTCATTCATCCCGAGGCTCAGGTTTCAGCGCATGCTGTCATCGACGTGAGAAACGGCCCGGTCGTGATCGACGCGGGGGCCAGAATCGGTGCGTTCTGCCTGATTCAGGGGCCTGTCTATATTGGCCAAAAATCGCAACTCGACAGTTGCCGCATATCGAACTCGATCGTCGGTGAAAATTGCCGCCTCGGGGGTGAAATCGCCGATTCGGTCATTGGTGACTTTTCAAACAAACACCACGATGGGTTTCTGGGCCATTCGCTGGTGGGCGACTGGGTCAATCTGGGTGCTCTCACGACGACCTCAGATCTGAAGAATAATTACGGCGAAGTGCGGTTGACCTATGACAACCAGCGCTATGAAACCGGTACAATCAAGCTAGGCTCGGTGATCGGCGACTACGCCAAAACGGCGATCGGCACTATGCTCGGCACGGGTTGCATTGTCGATTTCGCGGCGAATCTTTTTGGGCAAACGCACTGGTCTGGGCATGTGCCTGCCTTTACCTGGGGGGCAGACGAGCGTTACGATCTAAACCTGTTTGCGCGCGATGCCGATCGCATGATGCAGAGGCGCGGCCGCACAGTCACGCCGGCGCTGCGTCGTCTTTTTGGCGATGTCTTACCGGGCGCTTAAGCGCCCGGCAAAATTCGATCACTTGTACATGTCTTCGATCTGCTTGGCATATTTCTCAAACACAACGTTGCGACGAACTTTAAGAGTTTGAGTGAGTTCTTCGCCGATTTTGAATTCGTCTGGTATAACCGTAAAAGTTGTGACCTTCTCGAAATTCTTGAAACCAGCCTTGTCTGAAACGCGTTCTTTGATCTCAGCTTTGAAGAGCTTCTGAATATCTGCATTCACCGGCCAGTCACGCATCTCAGCGGGCAACTGCAGTTTGTTCTCTTCTGCGTATTTAAGAACTGCCTCTTTTGCCGGTACGATAAGAGCCCCGAGGGTCTTTTTGTCCTGACCGACGACGACGATCTGGTGAATATAATCGCTCTGTATCAGCGTATCTTCGATTGGCTGCGGCTCGACGTTCTCGCCACCGAAAAGTACAATCGTATCTTTGGCACGGCCAGCAAATTTCAAATCGCCGTTTGCCGTGAAGACCAGAATGTCGCCTGAATTCAGCCAGCCGTCTTTCAGAACTTCGCTGGTTTTTTGTTCTTCTTTATAATAACCTTTCATGATGTGCGGGCCAGTATGCCAGCAAACGCCCTTTGTGTTGGGTTTGGTCACTTCGTTGCCGTGGTCGTCGAGCAGCTTAATGCGGGTTCCGTTGATAGGTTTACCGACCGTGCCGATAACGGTGCCCGGGTGCGTGCGGCGGCAGGTTACGCCGCCGGTCTCTGTCATGCCATAGGTCTCGACGATGGCGATGCCAATGGAATAAAAGAAACGGTCAATGTGCTCTGGCAGAGCTCCTGCCCCCGAAAGGGCAAACTGCACCCTGCCGCCCAAACCTTTGCGCACTTTGCCGAGAATCACCTGCGCGAGCAGGTTCGGCACAAACAGCAGCGCAAGGTTCACGAGCGCAAGCGGTCGCCGGCACAGATGAAAGAGCGCCGAAGGCTTGTCGAGACGGTACTTGATATTCGCGAGAATGTCTTTTTCAAGTGAATAATGCATCGCCGACCAGCGAGCAAAGTTGAAAATTTTCTGCGCGAGAGGAGAAGCTTTTTTGACACCGTCGATGACTTTGTTGTAGAAGCTTTCCCACACGCGCGGCACTGACAGCAAAAAGGTCGGCCGGGCCTCTTGAAGATCTTTTGCGAGCGTTGCAACAGAAGTGAACGCGATGGCAACGCCCCTCGTGAATGACACTGATTCGATGAGACGCTCGGCAACGTGCCAGGGCGGCAAAAAGCCCATCGTCACGCCGCCCGCGTTGATCGCAAGCCCGTCGGCGACATGCCAGACTTCCCATGCGAGTGATTTGTGCGTATGCATGACGCCCTTCGGGTTACCTGTGGTCCCCGAAGTATAGATGATTGTGACAAGATC
>JAKQXK010000126.1 GCA_029561505.1 Spirochaetota bacterium
TTCAGCATGGACGGAGATATCATCGATTTGCCGGGTGTCGTCGAGCAGTGTCGTAAGCACCGGGCGCTGCTGATGGTTGACGAAGCGCACTCAACCGGTGTTCTCGGCAAAACCGGTAAAGGTTCTCCCGAGCATTTTGACCTCGAAGGCAAAATCGACATCGTCATGGGTACATTCTCAAAATCTCTGGGCGGTGTCGGTGGCTTCATCTCTGCCAAAAAAGAAGTCGCGCGCTACCTGCGTTTCTTCTCACGCGCCTACTTCTTCGCAGCTTCACCAACCCCGATGCAGGTAGCCGCGCAGATCGCAGCACTCGAAGTACTCAAAACTGAACCGCAGTGGCACACTCAACTGTGGAACAACATCAAGTACTTTCATGCAGAGCTGAAGAAGCGCGGTTTCGATATCGAGCGCACGCAGACAGCGATCACGCCAGTCGTGATCGGTGATTCATTCGTGATGCGTGAAATCACCAAGTTTCTCGATGAGCGTGGCGTGTTTGTGAACCCGGTTCCATACCCTGCTGTGCCGCGCAAGAAAGACCGTTTGCGCCTGTCGCTTTCTGCGCTGCACACGCGCGAAGATCTCGATACGGTGTTGTCGCTGCTCGACGAAGCAGAAGCGAAATACAAGTTCGTTAAACACGAAGAGAACGCTTGATTATTTGGCCTCTGGCCAGAGAATCAAGCTCAATCAAGAGGCCCCGAAAGGGGCTTTTTTTATAGGCTCAGGCGTGACTCAAGCCCCGCCCGGGTGGACTTAAACTCATTGAGATCAGACATCAGGCCGCTGAGATCGCTGCGCAGCGCGTCATAAGAAATGTGCATGCCCGTGGTCGTTTCAGTCGCCGCGCGGCTTTCATAGTCGTGCGTCGCAGCGCGTTCGTCAAACCGGACTTCTTTGGCGTTGACCGGCGCCGCGTCTTGCATTGTGGCCGCCTCACGGTCTAAGCGGCGCTGCTTTTTCAGTTTGAGCTCCGCCTCGAGGCGATCGTTCTCAAACGCGAGCCGATCGAGATATTCGCCCACACGTGCCCATTCGTCGCTGCCGGTATTTTCTGCCTGGCCTGGGGCTGATAAACGCATATTCTATTTTCGACCGTTGAGTAAAAAAGCTTGACCCTTCGACAAGAACGAGGCATTTTCTGGCACCCGATTCGGGTTTCTGATGGCGAGGCCTGGCACTATTCTTGAAGCAAGCAGAAGCGCTCATATTGCAGCCACGGTCGTGTTTTTGATAATTTTCGCCATCGCGGGCTGTAACCGCGCGCAACACCGCGAACACGAGCTTGTGTTTCGCGATTGGTACGTCGCAACGCCAATGGCCAATGGCACAATGACGGTGGCGTATGGCTCGATAGAGAATGTGGGGGCAGGTGAACGCCACCTATTGGGTGTTTCACTTTCATGCGCAGAGTCTGCCGAACTGCATGAGACCCTGACTTCGGCCGGCCACGTTTCAATGCGGGCACTGCCGACGGTAACTATACCGCCTTCGGGCGAGGTCAGATTTGCGCCCGGCGGCAAGCACCTGATGGTATTTGGCTTCAAAAACACGAAAGATTGTCAGGTAAAATTCACCTTCGGCGCAGACGAATCGGCGTTCGCATTGCCCGTCAAACCAAGAGAGGCGAAATGAACCGTTTAATGTACTTTGGGCAGTGTTTAGTGCTTGCTGCTTTCTCGTTCGGCTGCGGCCAGCGCATTCATTTTCAAGAACTTCCGCTGGGGCTGAGCCACGACACAGCACTTATTTCGCACACCGCGGTGCGTGAGAACGTGGTTGGGGTCATAAAGCCAGTAACGTTGCTGTTTTTCGGTTATACGCGCTGCCCTGATTTTTGTCCGATGACGCTGCACAAGTTGCAGGCTGCAGTTGGTGAAGATGAGAAACTCAAAGAGAATCTGCGCCTCATTTTTATCAGCGTTGACCCAAAACATGCCAACCCCGCAGAACTCAAAAATTACCTGTCAGCATTTCCGTACGCCCGGGGTTATGTACCCGGCGAAGATGAGCTGCGCGCAGTTGAGAAGGCCTTCGGGGCATTCTCTAAACAAGAACGCGCGACAATCTCGCATTCGCTCTATTTATATCTGCTGAACAGCAAAGGGCGGGTGATTCACCTGATCAGAAGCGACGCTGCCGTAGCCGATTTGCGCAAGGTCATGCGGCAGGCTCTTGAGACCCGGCCAGGCGCTTAGCTCATAATGCCCACGTATTCAGAAGACATTCTGCGCCTTGCCGAGGCGAATGTGATTCCGCTGGTTACTGGCGAACCACGCTTTGAACTGGCAAATCGTCTGTGCGGCGACCGCATTACAATCGGGGCCGATATTCGCCAGGGCTGCGTTCACGAAATCCACTGGCAGATCGAAGGCTGCGCGATTTTGAAAGCGAGCGCAGCTCACCTGGCACGAACCTTAAGGGGCAACTCGCTTGCTGAAGGTCTCGAAAATATTTCTGCATTCATGCGTTCTTTCGAAGCCGGTGGTGTTGCATCACCGCAAGGGCCGATGGCCGCGGTCTATAGCCTGCCGGCGCGCTACAAATGCGCGCTGTTACCCTGGCAGGCCTGTGAAAATTTTCTGCGCGAGCGCCTGTGAGGCTTCGGCGCTGACGCCAGTTTCTTTTTTAATTTTTTTCGCGAGATCGTCGGCAGTCATAACCCCGAGATCAGCTTTGCGCAGCGACAGCAGAATCGCGGCACGCTTTTTTTCGCCAATGCCATCGATACCATCAAACACCGAACGCAGATTGCGCTTCATGCGCAGATTTCTATGGTAGCTGACAGCAAAGCGGTGTGCTTCATCGCGCGCGCGGCGCAGAATTTGCATTCCCGGGCTCTCTTTGTCGAAGAGCAGAATACGACCGTCTTCGGTATAAATGTCTTCGAGCTTCTTGGCGAGCCCCATCATCGGTATCGAGAGCCCGGCTTCAGAACGTGCGCGCATGGCCGCCGAAAGCTGTGTGCTGCCGCCGTCGATGACGATCAGATCGGCTGCTGCGACCTCACCGGTTTTTACCCGCGCCAATCGCCGCGAGATCGCTTCGTACATCATTGCCGGGTCATTCGCCCCTTCGACGGTCTTGATGCGGTATTTACGATAGCCCGGCTTGTAGGGCATGCCGTCACGCAGCATCACCCCACTCGCCACCGGCTCGCTGCCCTGAATGTTTGAGATGTCATAACATTCGATAATCTGCGGCGGCGCCTTTAGACCCAAAAACTTCTGCAATTGTTTAAGGCCGATACGCTGGTTGCGCAGATTTTCTGAAAGCAGCCGCTCACGCATGACGAGGCGTGCATTGTTCGTGGCCATCTGCATCAACGCCGGCGGATTGATCTCTCTGCTGCTTGTTCTCACGACTCCCGAAAATTCGCCGAGTTGAACGACACGCACGTTGTGGCCGAGCGCAGCGCCCCATTGGCCCAGCTCAAGGCCATCGGGCACAACAATATAAGCGGGCAAATCGAGCATACCCATGTAATAGTCTCGAAAAAAGGTCTCAGCAAACTCTGCGTCGCTGAGCGCGCTGTCTGCCATATCGGTTTCTGTCACAGAAAAATTCTCTTTGGCTATGAGTCTGCCCTCACGAAATTTGAGCAGGCATATCTGGGCAAAACGAACGAAAGTGGCAGTAGACTCAGTGCCGTTCGCGCGCAACGTGATATCTTCATCGCGAAGCGAAAGGTCTTTTTTCAGATCATCGTATTCGGCCGAATAGACACCGACAATGTCGAAAGCCGGCGTTACGTTCTGCATTTCGACCTGGGGGCTGATATTGCGCTCGTTGAAATAAGCCAAAATGTCGCGAAGCTTCGCTGCTTCTTCGAATTTCATGTCGGCGGCAAGTCTCTGCATTTTGATTTCTATCTGCCGTCTGATTTCGTCATCGTTGCCTGAAATGAAGTCGATTGCCTGCTGTACAATTGCCGCATAATCTTCGCGGGTGATTTTCTCTGCGCAAGGCGCTAAACACTTTTTGAGATGATAGTTGAGGCAGGGTTTTGCCGGCTTCGCCAGCGGCAGCTTGAGTGGACGCCTGCGTAACGCGAACATGTCGAGAGTAAGCTGAATTTTCTCACGCGCAACCTGGGCTTTCGAAAAAGGCCCGAAATAGAGGTTGCCGGGCAGCCGCCGCCGTGTCAGATAAATACGCGGAAACGCTTCGCTCATCGAAATGCAGATGTAAGGATATTGTTTATCGTCTTTCAGCCGTACGTTGTAAACCGGGCGGTACTTTTTGATCAGGTTGTTTTCAAGCAACAGCGCTTCGGTTTCGTTGTCTGTGGCTATCCACCTGATGTCGCGGGCACGCTTCATGAGAAACGTGGTCTTCAGATCGTCTGAAGTCAGGTATTGCCTCAACCTGGCGCGCAGGTTACGCGCTTTGCCTACATAGAGCGGCGTCTTGCTTTCTGCGCTCTCAA
The DNA here is from genome assembly GCA_029561505.1 of Spirochaetota bacterium. GTDB lineage: Bacteria > Spirochaetota > Leptospiria > Turneriellales > Turneriellaceae > Turneriella. Next base: position 4,433 of record JAKQXK010000126.1, read on the forward strand.
ACCACTGGTACACACCGCAGCTGTCGGGTGCGTGCGCAATGCGTTCAGAAAGCGTCAGCTCTGACATTTAAGCAGATTTTTTCGCCTGTTTCAGGTGCGTCGGCACCAGAATCGGCAGTTTCACGCCGCGTTTCGTGGCAGAAATTCGCCATCCTCTCGAAGTCGATTTGTAGAGATCGAGCTCGTCGCCCTTTTTGGCGAGCATTAGGGTCCAGAATTCGAAATGTTTGTCGATGACGCTCTGCTTGATGTCGGCCATACGTGTCATCAGCGGACACTTATTGCGAAATTCGCGCATAAAGATGAGGCCCACGAGCTTGCCGTCGGTGTCAAGGTAAGGCTCGAGCGGAAATGTGCGGCAACAGATCGAGCGGTTCTCGCGTTCGCAGTGCGCGATACCCTTGCATTCACAGAAAATCAGAACTTCGGTTTCATCTTCTTTCTTTTGCTTCTTGTCGACATCGGTTTTGGGTTTCCAGCGGTGCCACAGTTCGCTGCGTCGCGACACATATTCAAACTCTTCACGGTAAAGCATCGGCACCGCGTTTTCAACGCTGCAGCAGAGAGGTTCGCCCCCGTTTTTGGGTGAACAGAGCTTGCCGCAATCGTACGGTGTCAGACTTTCGTCTAGCAAGTCATAAAAATGCTGCAGCTCAGCTTCGGTAAATTTTTGGTTCTTTTTCAATGCCATGCCTCTGTCTCTGATATTTGGGAAAAATCAATCGGCGACAACAATGCGGTTGCGTCCGCTGGTCTTTGCCTGATAAAGCGCACGGTCTGCGCGCACGATAAAGGCATCTAACTGTATTTCGCCGCGGTATTCTGCGATTCCCTGTGAAATCGTGTGAGCCCGCCCCGTGCTGAATGTATAGAGCGCAAGGTTTTCAGAAAGCCGGTCGGCCACCTTCTTGGCAAGCTCGGCCGATGCATCGGGCAACAGCACCGCAAACTCTTCACCGCCATATCGAATCGGAATATCCTTATCGCGCAGCTGTGAGACGAGAAACGCCGAAAAGTCGCGCAAAACCTGATCACCCGCGCTGTGACCGAATTCATCGTTAACCTGCTTGAAAAAATCAAAATCAATGAGCATCAGACTGAAAGTGCGCTTTTTCAGCTGATACTCTTCGACAAGCTGCGAAAATTTTTCATCGAGCTGCCGCCTGACGTAAAGACCTGTGAGCGAGTCTTTGAAAGACCACTGGTAATACTGGCTGTTGATAATCGCATGCCCAAGTTGTTCAGCAAAGCTTGAAAAAAGGTAAATGTCATTCTGACCGAAAATCTCGAGAAAACGGTTTCCGATAAGTACAAAGTCACCCAGTCTTTTCTTACGCACGACAATCGGACACACCAACACAAGAATGCCGTCGCGCGATTCTGAATCTGCAATCTGTGGCAGATTATCCCAGATGTGTTTCATGTTCTCAAACGAACGAATTACCGGGTGCTGACCTTCGGTCAGTGCCATGAAGCGCTCAGCCTTTTCAGGCGAAAGCCTGAACTCTCTGACGCGGTTCTGCCGGTTAGTCGTAAACACAAGCTGCTCGTGATTCTTATTGGCCTGGTGCAAGACGATGAAAGCCTTGCGCACCTTTGTAATCAGCCGAATCTGAATAATCACGTCTTCAAAAACTTCGCTGAGTTTCGTCGCAGAGTGCAGAGATTTGCCCAGTTCGAAATAGCTCAGTAGCTTCAGATTCTGCGTGATCGCAGCCAGGTTTGAACGCCGCAGCTCGTCGACCAATGAGCGGCACGGTTCATGGTTCGGCAGATCGTGGTGGCGAATGATGTCTTTGATCTGCATGCCTTCAGAAGAGCCGGTGCCCTTAGGCGGGTTTGGTCTCCTGGCTTTTGACAATCTCGGTAATTTTTTTGGCGCGGATTTCATTTTGTAATGTGTCTAAGAACTCCGCCTGCGAATATTCGCGCTGTTCACCCGAGAAATAGTTGCGTGCGTTGATGTTACCTGCCGCCACTTCTTTGTCACCAATCACAAGCATATATGGCACCTTGAGTTTTTCGGCGGTGCGAATGCGTTTGCCAAGGCTTTCTTCTGGCTCTTCAATGTGCACACGTATACCCGCTTCACGCAGGGTCGCAGCAAGTTTGGTTCCATATTCCATGTGGGCCGTGTTGACCGCCAGAATACGCACCTGCTCAGGCGCGAGCCACGTCGGAAAAGCGCCG
>JAKQXK010000129.1 GCA_029561505.1 Spirochaetota bacterium
CGGCGCTTTGTTTCGCAGGTGATTGAAACACAGTTCAATAGCGTCGCTGGCAAAAAAATTGCGATTCTCGGCTTTGCCTTCAAGCCCGACACAAACGACACACGTGAATCGCCCGCGATCTACGTCTGCAAGCGCCTCATCGAAGAAAAGGCGAAACTCTTTATTCATGACCCGCAGGCACTCGACCATGCCAAGGTCGACCTCAAGGGCATCGACTCGACCGTTACTTACACAGACAAAATCGAAGAGGCCGTCGAAGGCGCACACGCGCTGGTGATTCTCACGCAGTGGAAACAGTACGCTGAGTTGGACTACGCAAAAATCTACGCCAGCATGCAGAAACCGGCGTTCATCTTCGACGGCCGGGCAATCGTCGACGCGCAGGCGCTGTACAAAGTGGGATATAATGTTACGCAAATCGGCATAGCTCCGCTCACATATTTCTAGCGGGAGTTGTTAAGGGGGGTATGCAATACCCCCCTTAACAACTCATTCAATAAAAAAACAAAAAAGCGGCTTTGCCGCTTTTTTGTTTTTTTATTGCCACCCAAGACGTCTAACTATATTATGTCACATAGATTGGTGAGAAAAACTTCAGGTTTTTCGAATCGGCGTCGACAATTAACGAAGGCAAAGCCGAAGGGTTTTGCCGGGGGTTTTCAAACGGGTGTCTCTGCGGAGACTATGAAAACAACAACAGTAACCACCCGTTTGATTGCAAATGCAATTGCAGGCAGCTCGCAGAGGGGCGCCCGCGAACCGTATGGGCGAAAGCCGGCTTTCTATCCCGTGCCTGCACGGGCTGAGAAGGCTATGGCCCCTAAAGGCCAAAGCTTTCGCGAAATTCTCGAAAGGGAATTAGGCACTTCGGCTGCGCTCAATGTGAGTTCAGCCGATGCCGAAACGACTCAAGTCTTGTCAGGGTACTGGGCGTAGCTTCGGCTGCCCAGTACCCCTGATACGACCCATAAAACCGTAATCAGCAAGAACGTGTAGAATGCCCAGGTGAAGGTCGCTTCGCCAGTTGCCGCAATGCGTTGTGGATTTATCAGGTTCCAGAGAGCGAATACCGTGACGATACCCAGGCCGCTGAAACGGTAAACGTGCGCCTTTTTCAAAACGTGGGGTTTGTGTGGCAACAAATACCACGCGAGCGCTATGATTGCGATGAGACATCCTAACAATATTATGGCAAAGTCGTCGCTGTAAATGCCGTGCCTGCGCTCGTCGTCGCCGAAACGAATTCTGTACGCACGCCATGGCACGAAGGTGAAAAATGCGAGCAAGACCGTCAGCAGGGCAAAAGCCTGTTCTGAGAGGGGCATCTGTCTGAGTCTTGCCCAACGGTCTCTAAAAAAATCGGCCGCGATGCGGCCGATGGTAGCGGCTACCTGTGCATAGAGCACAAGGTAGCCGGTTATGGACGAAATGAATTTCTTGAAGAAATTCATTTCGTCTTATTTCATGGTCGCTGAATCTTTAATCACGTACGAGCCGATTTCGTTTTTCTGAATCTGGCTTGTGCCTTCGTAGATCGTGAGAATCTTCGCGTCACGGTACATTTTTTCAATCGGGTAGTCTTTGGTGAAGCCATAACCACCGTGCAGCTGCAGCGCGTCGTTGCAGATCGATACCGCCGCTTCAGACGACATCAGTTTCGCCATCGCCGAGTAGCGCGCCGATTCTGGGTGGTTGTTCAGCGAATATTTTGCTGCGCGGTATGCGAGAAGACGCGCGGCTTCGATCTTCGTTGTCATGTCGGCGAGCATGTGCTGCACAGCCTGAAAGTTGATGATCTTCTTGCCAAACTGCTCACGCTGGCGCGCATATTTTACCGCTTCTTTGTAAGCACCTTGCGAGAGGCCCGTGCCCATCGTTGCGATGAACGGGCGTGAAGAAATCAGAGTTTTGATTGCGTGAATGAAGCCAACATTCGGCTTCAGACCCACGAGGTTTTCTTCTGGCACTTCCATGTCTTCCATGATGACCTGGCGTGTGTGCGAGCAGCGAATGCCCATTTTCTGCTCGAGTTTGCCGAACGACAGACCTTTCGTGTCTTTTTCGACGATAAAGCAAGAAATACCGCGTGGGCCCTTTGCCTTATCAGTGATGGCGAACACTGTATAGATATCTGCCTGACCTGCGTTGGTGATCCACTGTTTGGTGCCGTTCAGAATATAACGGTCGCCTTTCTTGACGGCATGCGTCTTGAGCGCTGGTACGTCTGAACCTGCGCCTGGTTCTGTGAGTGCGAACGCGGCAATTTTTTCGCCGCTCGCAATTTTCGGCAGATATTTCATCTTCTGCTCTTCGGTTGCGCCGTGTTCGATCGGCAACGCGCCCAGTTTCATCGCGCCCGCGCTGGTTGCAACGCCGAGGCAATATTCGCTCATGACTTCGATCGCGAGAACTGTCAGAAAGGGCGAAAGGCCGAGACCGCCATATTTCTCTTCGAACATGATACCGAAAAGACCGGCTTCTGCAAATTTTTTGAAAATCTCATGGGGAAACTTCTCGTGCTCGTCCATTTCAGCGCGGCGTGGAACAATTTCGTTCTTGCACAGCTCATGCGCCATATCGAGCATCTCTTGCATCTCGCTCGTGATGGTAAAATCTAACAGCCCTTCGTATTGTGACATTTCTTTCTCCTTGGGGGTACGCAAAGCGATGCAGAGTGCCTTTGGCACTCTGCATCGCTTTGCTAGCTTAAAGACAGAGCAAATTTTCTGAACAGTCGGACAAGACGATTCCCTATCTTGCGGCGCGGCGGGGCAACTTCGTAGGGTATCAAAAATAGTTGACGACTTGTTCAACTTTGTGCATCTTTACAAAGTTGACGGAATGTTCAAGAATGTGTGGCCGCGCCAGCAACCGGCATTCACCATTCTAACGGAGGAAACATGTTAAACGAAAAGCAGATGCGCACAACGGCGACCAAGAGATCAGAGCAGATTCCCGTGCGCAAGCCGCAATGGACTTTCGGTGAATTAGTCGGGCAAAAACCCCGGTCTGATTTTGGTCGCATGATGTTTGGGGCGATGAGCCTTGTTTTTCCCGAAGGTGAGCGCTTCTTTATTCGCAGCGTGAAGCACTTTGCCTCGCAAATTCACGACGACGGCCTTACGCAAGACGTCAAAAACTTCATTGGGCAAGAAGCGCAGCATGGCAAGCTGCACGAAACCTTTAATAAGGCGGTGCTCGGCCATGAATATGATATCGAGCCGTTTCTGAAATGGTATAAAACCACAATGTTTGACTTTGTCGAAACGCAGGCGAATAAGATTCTCGGGCCCAAACTTGCACTTTCTATTACAGCTGCTGCTGAACACTTTACGGCGACGTGGGCCGCGCATGGACTCAGTTCGGGTTACCTCGAAGAGCACATCACGAACCAGACACTGCTTGACTTCATGCAGTGGCACGCAGTTGAAGAAATTGAACACAAGCACGTGGCATTCGACGTTCTGCAAGAAGTCGACGATGCGTATCTGCTGCGCGTCGCCGGCATGCTGTTCTGTGCGACACTCTTACCTTTCGTTATCAGCGTAGCATTCTTGTCGCTGATTCGCCAGGCCAAGAACCTCGATATTATGGCGTTTGTGCGCGATGCCATGTCTGAAGGTAAAAACGGCGGCATCATGTCGTCGTTTTTGCCGGCGATTGTCGAATACATGAAACCGGGTTTTCACCCATCGGATCACGACGACTATGCAATGGCAAAAGCCGTCGCCGAAAGAATTGAGCAACGTATGGAGAAGGTCGCCTGAAAGCGCGCCAGGGCACGATCAGGCTATTCTAGAGGAGTTAATTATGCCTACACGAATATCACCCATGAGCTTAACGGCTGCGAAGCGACAGGATGTCGCAGGGAAGCCGCGCCCACGGATGGGCATGGCGGCTGCAGAGCGAGTCAATCGTATCAGCCGCTCAATACGCATGGCAGACCGCTATCTGCGGC
>JAKQXK010000547.1 GCA_029561505.1 Spirochaetota bacterium
GGAACTCATGCTCAAAATAGTGTTAATAGTTTTAGCTTCGGGGTTAATCCCCCTTACATATGCACAAGAAAAGCCGAAAGAACTTTTGGCTGCGGCGCTCAGTGTCAGCGGCGAAGCATTCTTTGAACGCGACGGCAAAACGGCGCCCGCCAAAATAAAGACGATCTTTTTCAAGAGCGACCGCGTCTTCACGAAAAAGGGAAAAATCGACATACAGATCGGGCCGAGCGCAGTTTTGCATCTTGCACCCTACACTTCGGTTAAACTCGCCGACCTGACCGAGGTCGACAAAAAAACGCACATCGCGGTTGAACTCGACTCTGGGCGCGGCTACACAAAATTTTCGAAGCAGATGCCAGCCGGGTCGAAATATGCGATCAAAAGCCCGACGATGGTGGCTGCTGTGCGTGGCACCGAATTCGTACTCAGCGCGGGTGATGAATCTGCTGAGCCGCACGAAGACTCTGACATTCCGGCGGGTGTGTTCGTGAATACCGGCAAGGTGGCCGTGTCGCCTGCGAGCCGCGAAGACGAAGTTATTGAGCTCGCACCTGGCGAGCAGATTACCGGCGTCGATAATGCACTTGTCAAAGGTGTGATGGAAGACTTTCTGAAGAAGAAAATGAAGTTGTTTAAACAACTCAACTGCATGAAAGAAGCGCAATATAAAATTATGGAACGCGAGAAAAACCGCCAGATCGAATTACTCGAGAAGGTGCGCAATTCTTCAAAGATGGAAGAGCTGCGCGAGAAAAACAAGAAGCTCTTCAATAACCAATGAAAAAACACCGTAAAATCGCCTACGCCCTGGGTTTCACTGCCACGCTCGGGGCAGTGTTTGCGGCGAGCCCCCGCGCCACCGGTGAAAGGCCATGGCAGCACTACGTGCGCGACGAAATGCCTGCTGCCAAAATACCGCAGATTGAAAAGTTCAACCTGAAGAACGGTGTGCAGGTATACTTTTTGAAAGCCGACCATGTGCCGCTTGTGCACATGCAGGTCTATCTCGACGGCGGCGCGTTTGAAGTACCCGACGAGAAACTTGGTGTGCACAGCCTCTGGGGCGAAACCGTCGTGTTTTCGGGCTCGCAAGAACTCGATCGCGAAAAGCTGTCGCAATACCTTGAAGGTCGCGCTTCTACTTTTTCGTTTGGCGCAGGTGCCGAACGTTCGGCGTTCACCCTCACTTCAATGTCACACTATTTCGTGCGCGATGTTGAGACCACTTTTGGCATTCTGCAAAAACCCCGGTTCGCTGACGACGACTTCAACCTGCTGAAGAAGCGTGTCTTGCAAGAATTCGCCCGTCGCGACGAAAACCCGGCAAAATGGGCAGCGCTCGGTTCGACAAAAATGTTCTGGGGCGGCACAGTGCGGGGCCGTTATGCGACAATACGCACTGTGAATGGTGTGAAGCGCAACGATATTGTCGAATGGCACAACCGCATGTGGCGGGGTGAAAGAGTATCGATCGCGGTGACCGGTTCTATCGAACCGGTGCAACTTAAGTCTGCGCTCGAAAAGACGTTTGGCAATCTTGCGGTCGATGCAAAGGCAAAACCCAATCTCGACGCACTGCACGTGAAACCCACGGCCGAACCCAACGCTCTCAAAATTCTGCCGAAAGATATTCCGCAGACAACGGTCATCTACAAAGCGCCAGGTATGAAACATGGCGACGCCGACTATTACACGCTGCGCCTCTTTGACTTCTTGCTCGGCGGCGATTCATTTAATTCGTACCTGACGCAGAAAATACGCACCGAAAAGGGTTGGGCATATTCTGCGTATTCGAGCTTCGAGACCGATGATTTTACCGGCAGCATAATGCTCTTCACGCAGACGGCCAACATGAACCTGCCTGAAGTTATTGCCGCGATTGACGATATTCTCGCGAAACCCGAAGATTTTATCAGCAAAGATAAAATCACGCAGGCAAAACGCTCTCTCAAGAACAAGTTTGTGTTTCTGTTTGAAAACCCGGTGCAGTACATGAAACTTTACCTGCAGCTGAAATGGGACGGGCTGCCCGAAAACTATCTGAATGATTACGCCGTGAATCTCGACAAGGTGACAGAGGCGGATGTCTTGCGTCTTGCAAAACAATATTACAAACCCGAAAATTTCAGCATTCTGCTCTGCGGCCCGGCTGGTCTCTACAGAAAGAAGTCTGCCCTCAGGCCTGAGGCCGCACTGCCACTCGAACTCGAAAAATGATCGCGGGTAATAAAGAGAGAAGCCCCTCATTTTGCCCGCGAATTCGTGCGGGGGCAAAAAGAAGATTGACTGTCATATTTTTTGCCGCTGCTTTTTCCCTTTTTGCCGACGACCTGCAGTTCGAAACCAAGGTGCCGCTCGGGCTCGCACACGACGGCCAGATTCTCTGGATAGGCGACGCGCAGACACGCGAGCTGACGGGTTATGACGTTGCACAGAAAAAGAAGCTGGCGACACGAATGTTGTCTTTTGACATTCGTGATCTTGCGTATTGGGCCCCTAATATCGTGACGGTGGCGCCCAATTACGTACTCGTTATCAACCCCATCAACGGCGACCTCGTCGACAAGATACCCCTCAAAGGCATCACCGACCCCGTCGCGATCGCGCTCGATATGCACCAGGCATATATCTATAACCGGGCCGACAAAAAAATACACCGCGTCCATTTGGTCGATCGACTGCAATTTGGTTCTTTCACACCCGAAATCACTGCCGATGTACGCAGCCTGACATTCTATAAGGGGTTTCTCTGGGCGATTGCCAAAGACGGCAAAGCCTATAAAATTTCACCGGCAGACGGGGCACAAATCAGCTTCTTGCCATTGCCTGATTCGAGTTACGGCATTGCCTTCGTCGACGGTGGAATGTACGTCGCGCGCCCTGGCCAGGTGCGTTCGGTCGACTTCATTGAAACCGAAAACTATGTGGCCGCAGCACGCCGCAGCTTCACGCTCGCTGGTGATCTTGAGCTCATGCTGCCGTGGAGCGACGAGGTGCGCAAGCGCGAGAGCCGTCTGCAACTCAAATATGCACTGCTGCCGATCACGGCGCACCAGCGCATCGCAGGCCTGCGCGCAGATCCGTTCACGCGCTTTGGCCGCTGGGAAGATGGCTCACACACTGCAGAAATCGTGTTGCCTCAGGCAAGTACAGAACGCAGCCGCCGGCACAAGCTGCAATTTCAGGTCACGCTCTATAACCTGACGCACATCTTCAACGCGCAACTGGTGAAACTCTATTTTAAAAATCCCGAGCTACCAGACGCCATACGGGTGTACCTCGATGCGCTTGCGGTGAGCAACGCCGATCAGGCCACGGTCGAGGCATTTCGTAAGAACTGGCTGGCTAAAAATGACGGCAAGCACCCCATCTACGCGATCGCGGCCGTCGTCGCTGACAACCAGGTTAAGAATGATCTGCGTTGTTCTGTCTTTCGGGCGCTCGGCATTCCCTCGCGCCGCATGAAATTTATGGATCTCGACACGAAGAAAATCTCTGATTTCACGCAGGTTTACGTGCAACCGACAGGCTGGGTGACCATCACGTCGAAATACGATGCCGCAAAACCCCGTGAGTTTCCGGTGGCGAACAACGAACTCGAGCTGTATTCGCCCGACGATCTGCATATTACTCCGAAAACAGGGCCGGCAAAGGCCGGCCTCGCTGTCGAAACGCCTGAATTGCTGCGCTTTCAGAATGTGCAGATTATCACAAGCAGTACCGAATAGATAAAACTTCTTGAGCTAACGTCTCGCAAACGAAGTTGAACCTGATGTTGGCATGGCTCAACCTGCCTAATTTTCTCACAATCATGCGCATTGTGATGATTCCCTTTTTCTTGTATTATCTGCTCTCGAAACACCCGCTCGACCGTTTCATCGCGCTCGCGATTTTTTTCGTCGCTTCGGTAACTGATTTTTTTGATGGCTATCTGGCGCGCAAATGGAAACAAGAATCGCCGCTGGGCCGCTTTTTAGACCCGCTCGCTGACAAGGCGCTGGTCATCGCAACACTGATTATTTTTATTTTGCTCGATCAGGCGGTGCCGCTGTGGATGGTTATCGTAATCATTTTGCGCGACATGCTCGTGACTCTGATGCGTTACCTCGCAATACGTAAGGGTGCTGAGATTCGCACCACGCGGCTGGGCAAGGCGAAAACGATGTTTCAGATGTTTTCAATCGGGGCCATTCTCATCATTTTCGTCATTCGCTCATTTCATTTCGATATTCCGGCAACTTATGCCGAAGGCAGGGCCCAGGGTAAGAAAAATTTTGAAATCGCATCGACAATGATGGTCAAGGCATTTCAATCTTTCGAATCGAGCGAAATACCCAAAGAAGAGCGCAATAAGTATTTCGCCGAATCGGTGCCATACTTCTTATTGCTGATCACCACTTTGCTGACCATCATCTCTGGCCTGCGCTACATGTATTCAAACTGGCGCGTATTGCTGCCACCCTATACGGCCGTTTTGCGCAAACGGCAAAAGCGCGTTCACACACCATGAAACCAGTACGATTCGTCACAGCGACGGCACTTTTCGACGGGCACGATGCCTCGATCAATATCATTCGCCGCTTCTTGCAGCGCGAGGGTGCAGAGGTTGTGCATCTCGGCCACAACCGGCCGGTGCATGAGGTTGTGATCGCGGCGCTGCAAGAAGACGCAGATGCAATTGCGCTTAGTTCTTATCAGGGTGGTCATAACGAATACTTTCGTTACACGATTGATCTGCTGAAACAGGCGGGCGCGTCACACATCAAGGTGTTTGGTGGCGGCGGTGGAGTGATCGTCGACAGCGAGATCAAAGACCTGATGGCGTATGGCGTCGAACGCATCTATTCACCCGACGACGGGCGCGAACTCGGCCTCGAAGGCATGGCGCGTGACATGATCCAGCGTGCATCGTCGGCCAAAAGACCGGCGATGCACGCTGGTGATCTGTATGCAAACCACGGGCACTTGTTATCTCGGCGCATTTCAATGATCGAGGCACAGGAGACTCTGACACCTATGGTTTCAGAGTCTCCTGTGCCTGTACTCGGTTTTACTGGCAGCGGCGGTGCGGGCAAGTCATCACTTATCGACGAATTTCTGCGCCGTTTCAAACTTCTGTATCCGCAACTTCGCCTTGCTTTGCTTTCAGTCGACCCGACCCAGCGCAAGACCGGCGGTGCCTTACTCGGCGACCGTCTGCGCCTCAACAGCGTCAACGACGGCAAAATTTTCATGCGCTCGCTTGCAACGCGCACAGAGAATGCGGCGATCTCAACCACACTCAAAGATATTCTGCAGTTTTTGCGCGGCGAACAGTTTGACCTGATCGTCATCGAATCGGCCGGCATCGGCCAATCGGATACCGCGATTACCGATTTGTGCGATTTTTCTGTTTTTGTGATGACCCCTGAATACGGGGCAGCGACGCAGCTCGAAAAGATCGCGATGCTCGACTATGCTGACATGGTGATCATCAACAAATCTGACCGCGTGCGCGCTGAAGACGCGCTGATTCAGGTGCGCAAACAATACCGGCGCAACACCGGGCGCCTGAACGAAGCCGACGCAGAGTTGCCGATATACCCAACGATCGCCAATCGCTTCGGCGATACGCTCGTCGACGAAGCATTCGCAGCGCTGATCAGTCAGTTGCAGGGTAAAAAACTGCTACCCGCAGACCTGGCGCCGGCGGTCGCGCTCGACGCCGCGAGGGGGGCACGCGCCACTGTACCCGAAGACCCGGCCAGCCTGGCAGCGGCACCGCCCGCCAAAGACGAATTTATACCCGCAAAGCGCATACGCTATCTTTCAGAAATAGCCGACTCTGTCAGGGCCTACCATAACAAGGCTGACGCGCAGGCGAATCTGGCGCACCGGCTGCAGTCACTTTACGAGACGCTGACCGAGCTGGGTCACAAACCTGCTGCAGAACTCGGTGAATCTCTCGATATGCCCGCAGATACAGTAGCGGCGGCAATAGTTGCGAAGTACCAGAGTGTTCTCGCAGAGATAGATCCTCAGGTTTTGAAGGCTCTGAAGTCGCTGCCCGCGCTGCGTACCGATTACGCGAAAGAAAAATTCAGCTACCGCGTGCGTGAAAAAGAAGTTACCGTCAACGCCGGCGTAAAATCACTTTCTGATACACTCGTTTCAAAGGTCACCCCCGCGCCATTTTCAGACTGGGGTGAACTCACGCGGTTCATGCTGCGTGAAAATATTCCGGGTGAGTTTCCTTTCACCGCGGGGGTTTTTCCCTTTAAACGCGAAGGCGAAGACCCGACACGCATGTTCGCCGGCGAGGGGTCACCCGAGCGCACCAACCGGCGCTTTCATCTGATCGCGAAGGGGCAGCCTGCCGCCCGACTCTCTACGGCCTTCGATTCGATTACTCTTTATGGTGAGAACCCGGCTGAGCGCCCCGATATCTTCGGCAAAATCGGCAACGCAGGTGTTTCGATTGCCACTGTCGACGACATGAAAAAGCTCTATTCGGGTTTTGACCTCTCGAGCCCGACGACGAGTGTATCGATGACGATTAATGGCCCGTCACCGACGATTCTTGCCTTTTTCATGAACGCGGCCATCGACCAGCAGATAGAGCTGCACCTGCGCGCCGAGGGCAAACTCGAAGAAGCGACCACAAAATTGCGCAAACTTTTTGCCGAACGTTCGCTGCCAGCCCCGACCTACCGCGACGCATTGCCCGAAAACCACAACCAACTTGGGTTGGCGCTGCTGGGCACGAGCGGCGACAAGCTCGTCGCCCCCGAAGTGTACGCCAAAATTGCCGCGCAGACGCTGACGCAGGTGCGCGGTACGGTGCAGGCAGATATTCTCAAAGAAGATCAGGCGCAGAATACCTGCATCTTCTCGACCGAATTTTCGCTCAAAGTGATGGGTGACATGCAGCAGTTCTTTATCGAGAACAACGTCACGAACTTCTATTCGGTGAGCGTTTCAGGCTACCACATCGCCGAAGCAGGCGCGAACCCGATCACGCAAGTGGCGTTCACGCTTGCCAATGGTTTTACCCTGGCTGAATATTATCTGAGCCGCGGCATGCGCATCGATGATTTTGCGCGTAATTTCAGCTTCTTCTTTTCGAACGGTATGGATGTCGAATACGCGGTGATCGGTCGCGTTGCGCGCCGCATCTGGGCCATAGCCATGCGTAATCTTTACGGGGCAGCCGAACGCTCGCAAAAGCTGAAATACCACATTCAAACCTCAGGGCGCAGCCTGCACGCGCAAGAAATTTCTTTCAATGATATTCGTACCACGCTGCAGGCGCTTTATGCGATTATGGATAATTGCAACAGCCTGCACACCAATGCGTATGACGAAGCGGTCACAACGCCAACCCCCGAATCTGTACGCCGTGCGATTGCTATCCAACTGATTATTAATCGCGAACTGGGGCTTACCAAGAATGAAAATCCCTTGCAAGGCAGTTATTTCATCACGCGCCTCACCGACCTGGTCGAAGAGGCCATTCTGCAAGAGTTCGACCGCATCTCTGACCGCGGCGGCGTGCTGGGCGCAATGGAAACGATGTACCAGCGCAACAAGATTCAAGAAGAAAGCCTGTTCTACGAAAAGCTGAAAAATTCGGGAGAGTTACCCATCGTCGGTGTGAATACATTTCTCAGCGAAGAGACTGAATATTACCATGGCGAGCTCATGCGTTCGACCGACGACGAAAAACAGCGCCAGATCGACTCGTTAAACGCTTTTCACGCATTGCACGCCGGCGAAAGCCAACGTGCGTTGCAAAATTTGCGGCGGGTGGCTCTGGCATCGGGCAATGTATTCACTGAATTGATGCAAGCCGTCAAAACCTGCTCGCTGGGAGAGATTACGGGCGCGCTCTACGAAGTGGGTGGCAGTTACAGACGAAATATGTAAAGGCTCTTGCGGCTATGGGCTTAAGCCCGTAGCAAAAAACACTACACACTCAGCACAAGCTCAGCGTTCGATTCTGTGATGAATCTTTGCCGCTGTGGCTGGTAATCAGCTGAAAGTGGAAATTCAACACGCGCCAGAGTTTTCTCGCGGTAGTCTGACCGAATAGTAAAAAGATGAGGGTCGATGTCTTGTGCCTTGAGCATCATTGTCACAAGCACGATGCCCATACCCGCACCTTCTGAACTGTCGCCACCTTCCATATAGAACTGCGCGATATCATCGTATCGCATCGCGGTATGAAACTTCTCGCGAATGCGCTTGTCTTCTTTGGGGCTGATCGGGCGATTATTGAGCACTTCTACAATGAGGCGTTCGCGATTGAAGTCAAAGAAGATGTCGACGTACAAACGGCGCTCTTTTGATTTTTTGCCGTATTCGAGCACCCATTGTTCATTCAACTGCTCTTTGAAAAGATCCATACCGCGGTCGTATTCGGCTTCATCTTCGCCGTTGATGTTCTCGTCTTCGAACAGAATGCGTTTGAAATTGGCTTTGGCGCCATTTAACGAAAGTTCTTTCACTGAGGTATAGACGGGCCCAACCATGTCATTGCGGCCATATTTAGCGAGCACCTGTTCTACGATGTAGCTGAGCCCCGCTTCGGTCGCAGAAATGACCGCGTAAGCGCGAATTCGCACCAAATGCTCGTTGGCAATCGCCGCATCGATGGCGGCCTTGAGTTTCGGCTCAATAGGAGGCGTTTCTCTCATTTATGGTGACCTTGGAAACAGGTCGCAGTGTTATTTTTTTTGACCTCATGTCAATACTTTGCAAAAACGCTGTATGGCCGACGCCAAAAAACCGACGCAGGGGCAAGATGCGCAATTCTCTGAAAATGAGGTGTTGGCGCGCATTGAAAGTATTCTGCGCTTCACGACCGATGAACTGGCCAATTCAGAGGTTCGGGCACAGGCTTTTGAAAAGCTGACTGAATTCGAGGCGCAGCTGCTTTACCAGCAGCGCAATATCAGCTCGGCGCTTGAAAACGTACAAAAATACCGCGACGAAATCGAAAAAGAATGGCATAAAGAGAAACAGGTACGCGAAAACACGCTCGATCTGATGGCGCAGCGCATGAAAGATCTGCACCAAACGCTGCGCGCACAGGAATATCTGCTTGATTATGCAGCGAGCGAACAGAAATTTTTGCGCGAACTGCTCGTGCAGCTGCATGACAAAAAATCGCTGAATGAACAAGAAGTCGAGAAAATTCTTGCCGGCCACGAGCGACTGCTCGCTGAACTCAGCCGCAAATCGAACAAATAACCTGAAATGAGTGAACCCCGCCCCTACCAGAAATTGAGGGCTCTGGGTGTTCGCCTGAACCAACGGCTCGCGGTTTCGCGAAATTTCGACGAGATCAAACGCGCGACGTTGCTCGGGTATGCAGCGACGCTTGTTGTCTCTGTGTTCATGCTGTCTTTACCGCTGATGCAAAAGCTGCCGAAACTCGCTTTGGGCGAAATTGCCACCGCCGATTTCAAAGCGCAAATGGACCTGAGGATAGCCGACGACAACGAAACCGATCGGCTGAAGAAGGCTGCCTTTGAGCGCGAACGGCCCGCGTTCGACCGTGATTTTGCGGCTCACGAAAAACTTCTGCAACAGTTAAGTACTGAATTCATGTGGATAGCGCGTACCGTAAACGAAAGCGCAAGCCAACCAATGGCAGAAAGGCGAGATTTAATTCTGGAACGTATGCCTTTTCTTGCCAACAACCTCTACCGTGGCGATGACATCGCCGGTTTATTTCGTGAAAAAAAAATAGGTTTGGTTGAAAGCCGCGCTGCACAATTTGCTGAAAAGGCATTTCAAGAAAGCGGTTTTCTGGTTCAGACGCTCGAAGCGAAAGTGCTCGCCGAAGTCATTGAAAAGGGTGCGCAGATCAGAACGATCAATGCTCCGCGCGATGCCCCCGATGTTGTCTGGGGGGCCGAACAGGTACAGGCGAAAGAGACTGCGGTGCGCCTCATCGTGCGGGCAAACCAGCTCAAAGACGCAGATCTTCTGCCGGGCACGCTGCGTATTTTAGTCACGCGCATTCGCCAGCTGCAACGGGAAATGCCATCGCTCGCCTACAACCCGCAATATACGCTGCTGAGAAGAAATCAGGCAGCTGAAAAAATTACACCTGTCTACCGTCCGGTTAAACGCGGCTCAACGCTCATAAGGGCCGGTGACGTGATTGACGAAGACAAACTGCGGTTGCTCGATCAGGTGCGCGACAACCACCGTCGCCGAAATGGCTCGCAGATTATCGGCATTTTGCTGATTATGGGCGTTCTCGCCGTTTCGCTTTCGTATTTCACATTTCGTTTTGCTTACGAACAGGTGCGCGATTATGGCTCGCACTTCATTCTGCACGGACTTTTCTGGTTCATTTTCGCCGCCGGACTCATCATCATGAAGCTGAACCCGCTCAGGCAATATGAAATCAGCTTTGTGCTGTTTATTCCTTTTGGATTCTTCGGCATTCTCACGGGCCAATTCTTCGGAGCGCGCATCGCTCTTTCGGCCGGCATTTACCTTTCAATATTTTTCTATATCCTCACCGGTTTCGACAACCAAAGCCTGCTGCTCGCGCTCACTTCGGCGATCGCCGGGCTCTATGCATCGACGCGTATGCAAAAACGCACGCAAATGTTCAAGGGGGGCCTGATTATACTTATCACGAACCTCATCATTATCACCGGGTTCGAGCTGCTTGCACCTGCGCCGCGAAACTACGAACTCAAATTTGCCGCTCTGATTACCAACAGTATCCTCAGCATTCTTCTGACGTTGGGGCTATTGCCGCTGATTGAACTGCTGTTCAACCTGCCGACACCGTTTCGCCTCATGGAACTCAACGACTTCAACCATCCGTTGCTGACCCGTATGGCGGCTATCGCGCCATCAACGCATTCACACAGCGTCATGCTGGCAAACCTGAGCGAAGCTGCCGTGCGCGCCCTCGGGGGAGATACCTTGCTCACGCGCGTTGGTTGCCTGTTTCATGATATCGGCAAAATGGCACACCCTGATTTTTATGCCGAAAACAGGCACCTTTACCCAACTTCTGAGGCCTTCAAGAAGCTTGGCCCCGCTAAATCGGCGCACATGATCACGCGCCATGTCACCGATGGCATTGTGATGGCGCGCGAACACCGCTTGCCCGAGAAGATTATCGGCTTTATTCCCGAACACCACGGCACGACGACCATTCAGTATTTTTACCATAAGGCACTCGAACAGGCAAAACCCGGTACGCCGCCGCTTTCGCGCAAGAGTTTTCAATACCCTGGTCCGCGGCCGCAGACCCGTGAGACCGCGGTCGTCATGATCGCCGACAGCGTCGAAGCTGCATCGCGCACTGCCGTTTCAGCCACCAAAGAAGAATTTGCCGAAATTATCGACCGTATTATACAGAACAAGATCAGTGAAGAGCAGTTTCACGAGGCCCCGCTTACTCTGGGTGAACTGGCAATAGTGCGTAAGGCATTTCTCGATGTGTTGGTGAGCACCTACCACGAGCGGCCGCACTACCCGACAATGCAAGAAACACGGGCACTCGAGAGCCAGGCGGCGAAAAATGCGGGCAGCCCGCAAAGGGAAGTTTCTGTACAGACCAGGTCAGAAACGAGGTCAGTCTCGAAAAAGACAGCGCGCAAAACCAAACGGACCAAGGCCGCGGTACCGCAGCTGATAGACTGACATGATCAACCGAATTAAGCAACATTACACAACTCTAAGAACGGGAATCGCGCAAAGCGACCGCGCGACATTTCGCAGGCACCTGATATTACTCGCGCTCACGATCTTCACTGTTTTTCTCGCGGGCACGAACTTTTCATCACGCACCACTGCTGCCGACAAATATGCCGACGCGGCTGTCTACGCGCTTGCGCTCATGGCCGTGCTCTTGGGTTATTCCATCACGCGGTATGTACAGGCAAGGTCTTACGGTCTTTATGCTGAGTTGCCGCTTTTTATTCCGATGCCGCTGTTTTCGCCGTTTGGCACGTTTGGCGTATTCACAAAAACAGCGCACATCGGCGTGCATACGCACGCGCTCTTCGATGTCGCCTTTTGGCCGCCTGTCGTCAGCTTTGCGCTTTCGCTCGCGATGCTTTTCGCAGGTACACATTTCAGCGAAATTGTTCCCGGCAATGCACAATTTGAAAACCCACTGGCACTCGTGGGGATAGCCCGTTTACTCAAAGAAATACCGCTGGGTTATGACCTGGCGGTGCACCCGTTACTCGCTGCTGGCTGGGCTGGACTTTTTTTCACGGCGATTAATCTTTTTCCCGTCGGCAATCTTTCGGGGGGCCAGATCGCTTACACCCTGTTTGGGCGCCGACAACGCGACATCGCGTACGTCTTTCTGGCGGCACTTTTTGTACTCGCTCTTTATTACCCAATGTGGTTCGGCTTCGTGCTCGGCTTCATATATCTGGGTGTCGACCATCCTGAATTAAGGCAGGTGCGAAATCCATTGTTCTTCGATATGACGCAGCAGACAACACGGCAACCTCTCGATCGCAGGCGCCAATGGCTTGCAGCGATTTGCGCGGTTATATTCGTGCTGTCTTTTACGGTGCGTCCCTTCTCGGCGACGGGTGAAAAAGTCGGTGAAAGACCACCTGCGCAGCTGGCACCACCAGAGGGTTTTGAGGCTCCTCCGGGGCCGAAAACGCCGCAGC
>JAKQXK010000559.1 GCA_029561505.1 Spirochaetota bacterium
AGCTTTTCGGCATTCGGCAGCAGTCTTTGTACAGGCAGATCGCCCAGGTAAGCGCGGTAAAAACCCGCTTCGGGTAAGAACGCCTGAACCGGCGGCATGCCTTCGCCTGCCGCAAATATGCCACTCACCTTGTATATCTGCTGCGCCGGCTCAGCCGAATGTATCGTCTTGTAGCTGAGCGTCACCGATTCACCCACTGAAACGCCGAGCGTTTCAGCTGTTTCTTCAGAGACCATGATCGTGTCGGTGTCCCGGTCACGCGCGGCTTTACCTTTGCTCAGAGTGAGCGCCTTCTGTGTCAGGGGGGATTTCTCATATTCCTGAAGTAAACCGCCTGTTGTTGCCGGCACGGTTTTTTTACCAAAGGCCAGTTCGCAGCCGATTGCGGCTACCCCCGGTTTCAACAGCGCATGCACCTTGTCGGCAAGGCGAATTACGGCGCGCGGCGAATCAAACTTCTTGAAGGTGACCTGTAAAGAACCCGACTCATTCTCGCGCAGGCCGCGCAGCGCTTTTAGGTTCTTGAGAGGCAGAAACAACGCACCGCTTTCAAACATGCTCTCTGACTTCAGCACCATGACGATCGTGAAGCGCGCGCTCTGCTCTTGACCACTCACGGTTTTGAGCCGCATCTTGAGCGTGTCGAAGAGTTTAACGTTGAGCGCCTTTGCTTTGTCAGAAAATATCGCAACCGGGTTCTCGTATTGCGGCGAGAGCAGATCTTCAATTTTGCCTTCGCTGGCGCGACTCACGAGATATTCTGCATCTGAAGATTTTGTAGGGTCGGCGCCGGCACCGAGATCCATCGGCACCACGATCACGTTTTCACCCTTGCCGATACCGATCGCGCGCGAAAACACCGCAACGTTCTCAGAAATTTCGCGTATCTCGGGCAGATTCTGCTGCAGCAGATTCGTAAAGAACGCGCGGTCACGCATCAGCAGGTTCTGCGCGCGCGAACGTTCGAGCACTGCGAGTTCAATGTGCCCCGTCATCTGTGCGACAATCTTGTTGAGCAGCGTGTCGGTAATGCCGCGTGAAAACGAGTTCGCCAAAATCAGAATCATGGTGCCGAACGCAATCGCCACACCCAGCAGAAGATTACGCCGGCGCTGCCGAATCAGGTTGCGAAAGGCCAGGGAATTGAGTAGCTTTAGTCTGGTCATGTCCCCCTCCCGGCCTCCCCCGCTTGCGGGGGAGGAGTAACACGCATGAGACTGTTTAGCACCTGAGAGATCTCGGACACGACTGTTTCAACACTGCTCAAGACTCTTTCGTTCGGGAATCGCAAAATATGAATACCAAACTGGCTCAAGCCTTCTGAGCGAAAGGTGTCGTAGGCGGCCTGCTTATCATGTATCTTACCATCAAGCTCGATCCCTAGTTTAGCCGATGGGCAAAAAAAATCCAGAATGTACTTTCGCACAACGTGTTGCCTCCGAAATTTATAACCCATAAGCCTGCCCTTTCGAAGATGATCCCACAGCATTGCCTCTGCACCTGTTGGCTGATTTCGCAGCAGCCGAGCACGGCGCGTCATTTCTTTTAAGGCTCTCATTTGGCTACTCCCCCCTCCCCGCAAGCGGGGAGGGGTCGGGGGTGGGGACAAATTTGCTTCATATTAATCCCTCGAAATCGCATCGAGCGGTGTGATGCGCCGCGCGACAATAATCGGATACACTGACGCGATTACTGTGACGAGGCCCAGCTCGAAAATACCGAACGCGATGTCACCTGCGCTCAGGTACGGTGCGAAAGTTTTGCCGCCGAAAAGCAGCTGCAAAATATTGTTTTCTGCGGTGATCTGCATCGCCTTTGCAACCGGCACGGCCGCTGCCCCAAAGATGATGCCGAGGCCGCCGAAGACGACAGCCAAAACTGCCGTTTCGATAAAAAACATTTTGGTGACAAACGCCTTCTGTGCCCCCACGGCGCGCATCATGCCGAGCTCGGCGGTGCGTTCGAGTGCAGCCATCGAAAGTGTGTTCATGATGATGATCACCGCCACAAAAAAGATGAAGAAAACAAAGCCCATGAGCGCGCCGCGTATAATGCCCGCCATATCGCCGAGCTGGCCAATCGCCTTTTGCCACGTCACAGCCTGCGCCGGGGCCTGAGCTGCCTTGAACGCCTCATTAAGACTGCGTGTGCGCGACTCAAGTGACTCGCCGGGTTTAAGTTTTACAAAAACAACGTTGTAGGCGCCTGCGTCGGTTTTGGGCCCCGGTGCATCAGACTTCTGCTTCAGTTTTTTCAGCGATTGCGCGAGCGCAGATTTGCCTGCATTACCCGCGACAACGGTATTCTCGTTAAACAACGAATCGAGATTATCTGATTTTTCCATCAGGTTGCGGGTGTCGGCGGTCAGGTTAACAGCGGCGTCGCTGCCCGTCACCCATTGAAAACACTCGCGAAAAGTTTCGATATCGAGAATATTAAAGAATTTCCAGTAGTCGTCGAGAAACTCGTAGCGCACGATGCCTTTAATGTCGGCACGCACATCGAATGCAGTCGATTCACCCGACGCCCCCATGAGCACGAGCGAATCTTTCACGATCATCTTATCGCGGTATTTTTTCGCTTCGTCAGAAAAATGCGCTGCGTCGAGTTCAAACCCGACCGGCTTCACCCAGATATTCTGGTCGTTGAAAAACCGCGTACGGCGGCCCTGGCTCACAAGCATGCCACGCTCGTTCTTTTCAAGAAGTTTGCCTTCGACGAGCTTCACGTTCTCGCGAAACATCTTGTTGTATTCAGGAAAATCAACACCCAACAGCATCGCAAAATCGAGATCACCCTCTTCGGTCAGCACAAAGCTAAACCCCCGTGCTGCGGGCAGGTATGAGGCGATGTAAGATTCTTGCGCCAGCACACCCCTGACCTTTTCGAAGTGTTTGATGAGCGCAATATCTTTGCCCATGGGCGTGAACAGAATGTTAGGGTTTTCTTGCGCGTCGGATATCACAACGATATGGCCGGTGAAACGCTCGACGATATTCTCGCTGAGGCCACGGTTCATGCCGCTGATCACAGCATTGCCGAGCGTCATGATCAGCGCACCGACAAAAAGTATCGCGCCAATCACGAGACTCTTGCCTTTATGGCGCCACAGGTTGCGCGCCGCAATCGTGATCGCGAGTCTCATTTTATTTTTTTCGATGCGCCGGTGCGTTTTGGCTTCGCCAAACGTACCGGTGCATCGTTAACGATCAATCCGTCTCTGATTTTGACCACATGGCGGGCGTATTGCAGCACGTCGGGGTCATGCGTTGAAAACACAAACGTCGTTTTGTGCTGTTCGTTCAGCCGGCGCATCAGCTCGAGAATCTTATGGCCTGTGTCTGAGTCGAGGTTTGCCGTCGGCTCATCTGCCAGCACGATTTTTGGGTTGGTGACGAGCGCGCGGGCGATTGCGACGCGCTGCCTCTGCCCGCCAGAAAGTTCGGCAGGGCGCTGGCCAATTTGTGAAGTCAAACCCACCTCTTCGATGAGATGCTCGGCGCGCTCTTTAATTTCAGCCTTTGACAGCTTGAGGTCTTTCATCAGCAACAGCGGAAACTCGACGTTCTCAAGCACATCGAGCACCGGTATCAGATTAAAAGTCTGAAAAATAAAACCTACGGTATAGAGGCGCAGGTCGGTGAGCGCATTGTCGCTGAGTGTCGTGATGTCTTGGCCCGCTATCGATACGTCACCGCTCGAAGGCCGGTCGATGCAGCCGATGATATTCAGCAGCGTCGTTTTGCCGCTGCCCGAAGGCCCTACAACCGACAAGAGGTCGCCCTGCTCGACCTGAAAATTGACACCTTTGAGCGCGCTGACCGTCGTTTCGCCGAGCGGGTAGTCTTTGCGCACATTGGTCATGGATATGATTTGCATGTGTCTCCTTCGAGCTCTGGCGTGCCACGAAATTCCTTTGGCCCGCACGGCCATGGTTTTCCATAACTACCAGACAACCAAAAGTTACTGAACTATCAGCCCGCCGACCATATTTTAACCAAACGGTTAATTCATGTCAGCTTTCAGCGACCAGCCTGAATGCAGCGAGCGCCTGCTGCCAATGCCCTTCTGAATTCGAGCGCGCCTCTTCGCTGCGGTGGTTTTGCTGAACAACCGTGAGCCGCACAGCGCCTGAAACTTCGGCGAGTTGGTACGTGATCTTTTGGTAATTTTCGGGAATATCGGTAAGACCGGCAAAGCTGCTCCAGTAATCCATTACCAAAAGTTTTGGCGGGTCGATTTCGAGAATCGTACCTTTGTCGAGGTATGGTTTTCCCTGGTATTCGCCGGTGTACGTGATCGGGCTACCCTTTTTCCAGTCGCAGGTCGTCTCTGTACCAAAAAGCCAATGGCGAATTTTCTCAGGGTTCGTGAGGGTATCCCAAACGGCGGCGGCCGATGCTTGAATATCGATTTGTGCGGTAGCGGTGAAATTGTTTTTCATAGTGGGGCGAATATAGGTGTTCGCGCTCATCGCGAATTGTAAAAACGCGACAGTGGCTCAGATAATTGAACCCAAACCAAGGGGAATCTTGAATGTTCTGCCCGGGCAGCAGCCTTTTCAGCTGCACCGCGCTCTGCCGGGCCCACAATTTTCCCGGCTGGTCGAGCACTACTGGTCGGTCAGCTGGAACCTCGACGGCAAGGCACCTTACGAATCAGAGACGCTGCCGCACCCGTCGGTACACCTCGTGCTTGAGAAAAACCGGTCTGAAGTTGTCGGCGTGATGCGCGGCCGGTTCACGCGCCGCCTCGAAGGCGATGGCTGTGTCTTCGGTATCAAGTTTCTGCCAGGCGCATTTCGTGCGCTGAGCCGAGGGCCAGTTGCAAAATTCACCGATCGCCGTGTTTTGCCTGGCGCAGTTTTTGGTGAAAACTTTTATACCATTGAATCTGAGATACTATCGCAGCAGAACTTTGACGCCATGGCGCACGCGGCAGAAAAATTTCTCGGCGCTATAGATATCCCCATCGATGCGAATGCTGAACTTGTGCGCGAGATTGTCTTCACGATACGCGACGATCGCACGATTCTGCGCGTCGATAGCGTGGCCGAAGAATTTGCTCTGGGCAAACGGCAGCTGCAGCGACTTTTCGCCGAATACGTCGGTGTAAGCCCCAAATGGGTGATCGAACGCTACCGCATGCACGAGGCGCTCGTTCAGCTCACAGAAGGCGGCCGGGCCGATCTCGCAAGCCTGGCTCACGGGCTCGGCTATTTTGATCAGGCCCACTTTCACAAGGCGTTTCAGCGGCTCACCGGAAAATCGCCCGGTGAATACGCGACAGGTCTTTGACAGTTGGCAGCGATTCTCCTTTACGGCGCAGCCTAACCTGCATTGCAGGTGGGGTGCATATTGCGGATGTCTTAAAGCAAAACCAGCCGGCGCTGAGTTTCGAGTTTTTTCCCCCGAAGACGCCAGAGGGTTCTGAAACACTGTTTCAGACAATCAGCGAACTCAGCCCACTCGAGCCGGTATATGTGAGTGTCACCTACGGCGCCGGTGGCTCAACACGCCAGCTCACGCACGACCTCGTCGTGCGCCTCAGCCGCGAACTCGGCCTCACGATCGTGTCTCACCTCACATGCGTTGGCGCAAGTAAAGATGAGATCCGCCTGATTCTCGAACGCTACGCAGAGAGCGGCATACATAACATTATGGCACTGCGCGGCGACCCTTCAAAAGAAGCG
>JAKQXK010000566.1 GCA_029561505.1 Spirochaetota bacterium
GCGCGGCGCCGGCGTGGTCATCGTGTTCATGCGTGATGCATACCGCGCGCACCTTGAGCGCGAACCGGCGTACCATATTGAGGGTCTCTGAGAAATCCAACGGATCGATTAAGACCGCGTTCTTGTCTGAGTCGTTCAGTATATACTGGTAGTTTTTGAGCGAGTTGCCCGCCTGCCAGCGCAGAATCTCCATATTAGTTGCGTATTCCAAGGCCCCTTTTCAGGTATCGCAGGCTAACGTAATAGAGCACGGCGTTGCCCAACAGCAGAAAGGTAAGGGCATAACCATAAGGCACGTCTGAATGCCCGAGAAACGCGTACCGCAGCGAGCTGACCATGTGCAGAATTGGATTCGCCGCCGAGATTTTTTGCCAGAACTCTGGTAAACTCGAAAGCGGATAAAAAACGCCCCCCAGGTAGGTAAGAGGTGTCAGCACAAACGTCGGTACGAAACTGATATCGTCAAATTTCTTTGCAAACATGGCGTTCATGAGCCCTGCGAGTGAGAAAAAACCGGCGGTCAGAAACAGCAGCACGGCAGCGAGCACCGGGTGCGCCACCTTGAGGTCGACTCCCGGTGCTATGAGTATCACGACGACCACGGCTGAGGCCACCAGCACGCCGCGTATAATGCCGCCGAACGCGAACCCAAGCACAATCAGCCAATCGGGAACGGGAGAGACCAGAATCTCTTCGATATTCTTCTGAAACTTGGCGCTGAAAAAAGAAGATGAAACGTTGCCATACGAATTCGTGATCACAGCCATAAGAATCAGGCCCGGTACAATAAAGCTCGCATAGCTGTCGCCACCCATCATGCCGATACGCTTACCGATGAAGCTGCCGAATATCAGCAAATAGAGTGCGACATTCATGACAGGCGGCAGCAGTGTCTGTGACCAGATGCGCACGATGCGCACGTACTCTTTGCGCAGAATAGTGAGAAATCCGATTGCGTCTGCCCGGGTCATTTTAAGGCTTCCTTTTGAGTCAGATCGAGAAATAGTTTTTCGAGTCGGTTGGTTTTTTCTTTGATATTGCGCACGGCAAGCTTCTTTGCTGAGAATTCGGCAAAGAGCGCGTTAATGGGCTGTCCCTTCTTAACCGTAATGTCGAGTGTCATGTCGTCGACGCGGTGAACGGCAAAACCTTTGAGTTTTGGCACAGCCTTAACCGGTTTTGCGAGATCGACCACGTAAGTCTGTTCGTTCAGCCGGCCGAGCAGTTTCTTCATCTGCGTGTTCGCGATAATTGTGCCCTGATCGATGATCGCAATATTGCGGCACAGGTTTTCGGCTTCTTCAAGATAATGCGTTGTCAGAATGATTGTCGTACCTGCGCGGTTGAGCTCTTCAAGAAACTGCCAGATCAGCTTTCTGAGTTCTATATCGACCCCCGCAGTGGGTTCGTCAAGAATCAGAATCGCCGGCTCGTGTATCAGCGCGCGCGCAATCATAAGGCGGCGTTTCATGCCCCCTGAAAGCATGCGAGTTGGCGTTGTGGCCTTATCCATTATCGAGAGCTGAGTGAGGTATTTTTCGGCGCGCTCTTTGGCAACGCGCGGTCCGATTCCGTAATAGCCCGCCTGGTTGGTCAGAATCTGCATCGGCGGTTCGAAAATATTGAGGTTGAACTCTTGGGGTACGAGGCCGAGATACGATTTTGCCCGCGCGATGTCTTTGTCGATATCGACGCCCATGATCTTAACTTCGCCATCTGTCTTCAAAACGAGCGACGCGAGAATTCCGATCAAGGTCGATTTACCGGCTCCGTTGGGCCCCAACAGCGCAAAAAAATCGCCTTTTGCAACGCTGAGGTCAACGCCCTTCAGCGCCTCGAAGCTGCCGCCATAAGTTTTTCGCAGATTTTTAATCTCAATCGCCTGTGTAGACACTTAAGCTCCCGTTGCTGCCCTGGCGGCAGCAGCATCGATAATCTTCTTTGCGAAATTTTCATTCGCGAATTTTTGCATTTCCCTGAGGCAGGTCGGCGATGTGACATTCACTTCAATGAGCTTACCGCCGATGACATCGATGCCTGCGAAAAAGATTCCCTGCGCCAGAAGGTGCGGTTTTAATGTTGCCACGATCTTTTCGTCGTCGCGGGTAATCTGCGCCGATTTTGCGCTGCCGCCGGCCGCAAAGTTGTTTCGGTGATCACCCTCGCCATGCACACGCAGCACCGTCCCCAGAATTTCACCCTCGAGCACGAGTATACGCTTATCGCCTTCGGTTGCGGCGGGCAGATATTTTTGTACGATAACGTATCGGCTGAGCTTTGACAGAGTTTCAAAAACCACTGCCGCGTTCTTGTCACCCGTGCGCACAAGAAAAACAGAAGAACCGCCAAAACCATCGGTCGGTTTGGCGACGATTGCTTCGTTCTGCCTGAGAAAATGCAGAAAATCAGCAACATTTGCGGTAATCAGGGTAGGGGGAGTGATCTCAGTAAACTGCGCCGCCCAGATTTTTTCATTGATGTTTCTTAAGCCCTGCGGCGCATTCAGAACCAAGGGCCTCGCGCCGATCTGCGAGAGCAGCC
Organism: Spirochaetota bacterium; assembly: GCA_029561505.1. Classification (GTDB taxonomy): domain Bacteria; phylum Spirochaetota; class Leptospiria; order Turneriellales; family Turneriellaceae; genus Turneriella. Next base: position 2,542 of record JAKQXK010000566.1, read on the forward strand.
AGGTGTCGGTCAGATAATCTGTATCAAACGGTGGGTCGGTGCGTATCCAGACGATATCAAAATTCTGCGCTGGCGTCTCGTCATAATCTGAAAGTGTGAACGGTTTTGTGGCGCTGTCTTCAACGATCGCCTTGCGTGTTTTGAACAATATCTGCCCCGGTTGCCGCGTGATGCCGCCGCGCAGCATCACGTGAACCCCATGTCCCTGGCGCTGTGCCTCGAGCATCAGCGCAAAAGACGTGTCTTTCTCTGTATGCAGAGTTTCAGGCGGGTCTATCAGAAAAACATGGTTCATCTAGGTCAGTGCTGGCTAAGGGATTTGCTCTGCAAATTTCCGGGTGTGCCGCACAAACCAGGGACATCCCTGTCCGCAGGGTTCAAAATCTCACAGATCTCACGCTGCAGCGCAATGCCCGCGACACGCGTCATGATGGCAGCCACCTGCGTCTCGGCATTCTGTGATTCAGCAAGCGGTATCTGCCTGAAGTACATGCCGGTGCTGTTGAGGCTCGTGCGCGCATCTTTCTGTTCATTCGCGCGGCCAAACCGCCCGATAAAACGGTTGTTCGCCAGCATGACGACGTTTTCAGCGAAGTGTTCGCCTGTTTTCAGAATCGTTGGCACTCCTTCTTGCAGAAGGTAGTCTTTCACGACGACAGAACTTTTGCCCTTGAAGAGTTTGTTCTTCTCTTTTCTGTTGATCTCGAGAATTTCTCCCGAGTTATCGAAAGACAGCATCGCCATGCCATAGGTGCCATGATCTGATTTCAAGAACACAAAAGGTTTCTCTTTGATCTGGTATTCGTCGTAGCGCGCCTGAATATCGCGCATCAGCTGTTCTGCTTTGGCGGCAATCTGGCTGCGGGCCGAGTCTTCGTTGATATCGACGCCGGTTACGTGCGCATCGAGCGGCGCAAAAAACCAGGGGTCGACGCCCACGATCGCGCCGAGCTCGGTCGTCAGGCGGCGATAGTGTTCGAAATGGCGCGCTTTGCTGCGCGTGTGCCAACCCGCCTGCCAAGCGGGTAAAACGGGAATCGCCAGCTGCTTTATCCACTCGGCGGTGCCCGCTGATGAGTCATGGTTCATAACAACAGCGGCATAATCATTGTGGTTAGCCGCTGCTTTATCGGGCGAGAACATATGCACTGCGTTGCCCTGCGCAGTCGTAAGAGAGAGAGCTCCGTCGCTGTAATTGGCATCTTCAATGGTGAACTGCGTAGTCGTGTCGACCTGAAAACCGGCTAGCTGCAAGAGCTGCGTCAGCGCATGCACGTTCTGCAAATAGAAAAGATTGCGCGTGTGTTCTTCACACACGAGCAGCAGTTTCGAACCCGGCTGAACACCATACCGCAAGAGCGCGTTCTTGAGTTCAGCTGCCGCGAGAGGGTACCAGCTCTCGTGCAGATTGTTGAAACCAGCAGGAAAAAGATTCGCATCGATCGATGCAATCTTAAACCCCGCGTCGCGGATATCGGCCGACATGAAAAGCGGCACATCTTTCTCAAGAGAAATGAGCCACTCTTCGATACGGCCCTCAGCCGAAAGAATTTTATTTTGTAGCAAGCGATTCACTTATGGTCGCGCCGGGCTTCAGCTGAGCAGAGGTGCGAGCTCGTTTTTCTGCGCCATTTCGGTGACGATGTCGCAGCCACCGACAAACTCGCCTTTGATGTAAAGTTGCGGCAGAGTCGGCCAGTCAGAGTATTGTTTGATCGCATCGCGCAAAACGGGGTCGGCGAGCACGTCACGCGTCACAAAGTTCGCGCCATGCTGGTTCAGAATCTGCACTACCCGCGCTGAGAATCCGCATTGCGGAAACTCTTTGTTGCCTTTCATAAAAAGTACAACCGGGTTTTCTTTCACGTCTTTTTCGATCTGTGATTTCATCTCTTCAATGGTCATGGGGTTTCCTTATGTTAGCTGATCGGGTGTCAGCGTTTTCAGCTGCAGGGCATGCAGCCGGTCTTTGAGTGGTTCGCGCAGGGCATCCATCACGAGTTTGTGCTGCCTGACAAGCGGCAGCCCAACAAACTTTTCAGAGGCGACAACCGCCTGAAGGTGTTCGCCGTCTTTCATGGGGTCGAGCACTTCTACGTGAGCGCCCGGCAGCGCAGCAGCAATCAGCCGGTGGATTTCTTGCGGATCAACCATATTCTTAAGCCTACGGCAATATACACTCCCGTCGGCCGTTTGGCCATATTTCAACCGCCCGGGCGGGCCTCCCTTAGCCCCAGAAAGCATATCATTCGACCGGCAAACGGGAGATTCATGCCTTCAGGCATCTGGTCATTAAACAAAAAAAAGAGAAACCGATGAGAAAAAATCAGCGTTTTTCGGTATTTAATAAGTAGAGGGATATATCCCTCAAAAACAGCCGGGCAACCGGAAATAAACCGGCTTTGAACGTGGTGTATCCCCGATGCGCCGCAGGCAAGGCTACAAAAAGAGGAAAAAATGTTTAACCAGAAGATGAATATCCAGCAATTCGTGGGCAGGCTCGTGAAAGACCCGACGCTCAAGACCACAACCAACGGCAAGCTGCTCATGACGTTTCCGTTCGCGTACAACACGCCGAACAAAACAGACGACAGCGGCAGTACGTCGAATTTTCTCGACGTCGAAGCCTGGGAAAAGCTCGCCGACTTTAACGCACCCCGCCTGAAAAAGGGCATGGAAATTGTGATCATGGGCAACCTGACACAACGCCGCTGGAAAGACGCTGAGAACAAGACCCGCTCGACGTTTCGCCTGGTCGCGCGTGCGATCACCGTGAGCGATCTCAAGCGCCGGCCAGAGCCCGATCACCTGCGACAGGCCGCGTAAGCGCGAACAACTATCGGTTTACCCCCTGCAGCCCGCGTTCGATGGGGCAGGGGTAAACCGGTATACATGCACCTTCTTCAATCTCCCGTCACCTGCGACTTTCAATATCTTGGTCTCACCGCTTACGCCGATGCGCTGCGAATCATGGAAAACGCGCTTACGACCTTACACGCCGATCAGGCACTGATCTGGGGTCTCGAGCACCCGCTCGTCTATACTTCTGGTCTCAAAACAGACTCAGGCCACATTCTCAATGAACATATAAAGGTCGTGCCGGCGCGCCGCGGCGGTTCAGTCACGCTGCACAATCCCGGTCAGCTCGTGATCTACTTTGCCTTTCCCCTCGGCGCAGTACAAGGCGGGCTTGAAAGATTCGTGCGCGTGCTCGAGTCGACGCTCGCCGAGGTG
>JAKQXK010000601.1 GCA_029561505.1 Spirochaetota bacterium
CTCGACGGGTCGGCTCTCATCGTCGGCGAGCGGGCTCGTGCGCTCGGGCACGCCTGCGCCGAACGGAATCGCGGGGTCTTTTCTGCCATGCGCGATCAGAATCTCTATCTCGCGGGCGGGACGGCAATCGCCGTAGTTGAAAGCCCCGGCGATGTCGGCGATGCCTGCAAAAATGTCTGCAGCCTCGCATGCCAGAAGGTATGCGAGCATGCCGCCTTTTGAAAAGCCTATCGCAAAGATTCGCTCTCTATCCGCCTCGAATTCTTGCGTGAGGCGCACCGCAAGCAGCCGCAAAAAACCCACATCGTCGACCTTACTCTGCCAGGCATAACCGCAGCAGCTGCCAGAGTTCCAGTTGAGAAACGTTTCACTCGCTGCGCTCGTTCCGTTAGGGTAGACGACGATAAAACCCTCACGCTGCGCCTTTTCGGTGAGCCGGCTGTTCTGTTCGAGGTTGCGCGCGTCGCCGGGTGCGCCGTGCAGAGCAAACACCAGCGGCAGACCCGCCTCGGTTTCGCGGCCCTGCGGTAACCTCAGGCTATACGTGCGCTTTCGGCCCTGGTAATGCATCGAATATTCGCCCGATGTGCGGCGTTTGTCGCTGCCATAACCCGGTTCGCGGCTGGCGCGGCAGGCAGACTGCGAAAAATACAACACGATACAGGCCAAGGTGGTCTTGCGCAGCCACATAGTCACGAATGCGCGCCCGGCAACGTTTGCGCAAGTAAATTTCGATTGCTATCCGCAACGATACGTACAGAGCAGCGTATGATCGCAAAAATCAGGCGCCTGTGGGGCGAAATGCGCATGATGCAGACGGCACGCCTCGAACCGGCAATTCGTGAAGCGCTGACCCGCGAAGAAGAAAGCGGAGCTAAAGCGCTGCTGTATTTTCGTACCGCCCTCTTTTTTGTTTTCGTGCTCGCGGGAGTCACAGCCCCGAGCGCGCTGAAAGACATTCTCACAAATCTCGCGTTCAGCTTCGCGTATGCGATTATTGTCACGATGCAGTGGTACCTGCAGCACCAGAATCTGCACCGCGCCATGCACCGTTTCAATTATTTTCTGGTGGTCGCCGACCACGCACTCTTTGCCGGCCTGCTGCTTTTTTATTTCAGCACCTATTCACCCGATAACTTCAACCATGCGATGAAATCGCCGTATGTGGTGTTGCTGCTCATACCAACGCTGACGACGATGGTGCAGTTCAGGCATACGCTCGTATTTTTTTCGGCGGCTGTTCTGGTCTTCGTCGTGCTGTGTTTTTTCGGTTATGCGCTGCTGAGCGGCGCGCCCGCAACAACTTCGTGGACGCATTATATTCTGGGTGATGCGCTGATTTATCCCGCATGGCTCGGCTTATGGCTGTTGTTGCCGCTCATTGTCACGACACTCGTCGCCTACGCGATCTTTCGCTCGATTCGAATGGTTATGGCGATCGGCAAAATCGAAGGTGAACGCAGGCAACTCTCACGCTATTTTTCGCCGTCGGTCGTCGAAGAGATCACGGCAAACGGTGATGCTGGCTTATCGCTGGCGGGCAGCGAGCGGCGCGAAGTCGCCGTGCTGTTCGCCGATATTCGCTCTTTCACGACGCTTTCAGAAAACATGGCGCCGGGCGAAGTTGCGGCGATGCTTTCTGAACTTAGACAAATTCAGATGCAGGCAGTTTTCGAACATAACGGCATGGTCGATAAATTTATTGGCGACGCAATCATGGCAGTCTTTGGCGCACCCCGCTCTGCCGGTACATTCGCGCAAGATGTGCAGAATGCCTGCGCTTCGGGCCTCGCGATGCGCGCGGCGCTTGCCAGGTTCAACGGCAAGCGCGAAACCGAAGGCAAAATGCCGATACGTATCGGCATCGGCATTCACGCAGGTGAAGTTTTTGCCGGTAACCTTGGCGGCGAAGGCCTGCTCGAATATACGGTCATCGGTGACGTTGTCAACACGGCCTCGCGCATCGAGCATCTCTGCAAAAAAGCACAGGCGGATTTTTTAATTTCTGAGACAGTTGCCCGCCTTGCGGCCGAAAACCTGCAACACACAAAAATCGGGCTCGTTAAAATTCGCGGCCGTGAGCAGCCGCTCGCGATACATAAGGTTCAGGGTAACTGAACAACGGCCGCGGCTGACCAGGGTTCTTCTATTCGCTCGACGCGCGCCCGCAGCGCAACCCATTGCCCTGGCGTGAGCGTGAGTCCGGTAATATCGCAGATCGTTGAGCCCGTGGCGTTCGGGCCAACCTGAATGGTGCGCACGAGCCGGTACTCCGCCTGCTGCGTCACGCTGCAGAAGCCCTGCGCCGCACCGATCGCAACCGGCATATTCTTCGCCGCGGTCGAAAGCTCTGCCGCGGTCGCCGCAGTAAAAACTCCGTAACCGGCAAAACCTCCCTCACGGTTGTCAGAAAAGAACCGCAGTTCATAGGTCTGCGTCGCAACCAGCGCGACCGACAGGTTAATCGGGGGATTTATATATTCAAGAGTCGGGTCGGCTACCTGAGCGCACCGCGCGAGATTCAGCAGCATGCCCGCAGCCGCTGCAAGCGTCGCCAACCTGTGAAAGCGAGAGATGCTCATGACTTGCCTGATGCACCGGTGCAGAAGTTAGGATGTCAATCGAATTGAGGCCAAGTCCGCACAAACGCCGTCCGTGGCGGCGGACAAATAAGCGACTTCGTGTCGCCTAAATCTATTTACGCGCAGGCTAAAGCCGAAATTTGCACCTGTGCGCGTTCTGATATTGGGTTCTGGTGGTCGCGAGCATGCGCTCTACCGCAAAATCAAAGAATCACCCAGGCAGACGAGAGTTTTCGTCTGGCCCGGCAACGGGCTTGTGCCTGGTGAAGACCGGGTAAACGCAGCTGCCATTGCCGCAGATTTTTCGCCGCTTGCCGATTTTATCGCGCGCGAAAAAATCGATTTCACCGTCGTCGGTAATGAGGCCCCGCTCGTCGCGGGGGTGCGCGACTACCTCAAAGACAAATTCAAAAATCATGCGGTTTTCGGGCCCGACGCACTCGGCGCCCAGCTCGAGGGTTCGAAGGCATTTTCTGACGATTTCATGCGCGAAGCCAATATTCCTCACGGTTCGAGCGTCATTGCCGATTCGCTGAGCGAAGCGCTGAACGCTTTGCCGGCGCAAGAGCTGCCGCTGGTGCTGAAGGCCGATGGCCTTGCTGCCGGCAAAGGTGTCAGCATTCACCACGATTACGCTTCGGCAGAAGAGAAGTTGAAAGAAATATTCGACGGCCGAATCTTCGGCGATTCGGGTAACCGCGTGCTCTTGCAGAAATTTCTGCACGGCACAGAAGCCTCGCTGTTCGCACTCTGCAACGGCAAAGACGCGCTGCTCTTGCCTGTGGCGCGCGATTACAAACGCGCGCTGACGGGTGATGAAGGCGAAAATACCGGCGGTATGGGGGCTTACTGCCCCGGCGATAACCTAAACGACGCACAGAAAAACTACGTCAGAGAGTACATTATCGAACCCGTTCTGAAAAAATTTGCCTACCGCGGACTGCTTTACGTCGGCCTCATGATACGCAGCGAACGCGCCGATGACCTGGCCGTCGTCGAGTTTAACTGCCGTTTCGGTGACCCCGAAACCCAGTCAATTCTGCCACTCATCGAAGGCGATGCGCTCGAATACCTGCTTTGGACTGACGATGCGCAGCCGCAGAATTTTCCGCTGATTGTTTCGGGCGCTGCAAAACTTGTACCCTACCGGCGCGGAACCGTCGTCAACGTCGTGCTCGCCGCGAGGGGATATCCCGGGGCTTTCGCGAAGAATATTCCGCTGCAGTTTCCTGATTCGGCATCTGCCGAATTGCACGTGACAGGCGCGGGCATTGAAAGCCGCGATGGCGCTCTCTTCTCGACTTCGGGCCGCATCGCCAATGTGGTCGCGTGGGGCAAAGACCGGGCCGCCGCACGCGAACGTGCCTATGCCTATTTGCGTGAATTTTCGGCGGCCAACGCTGGCGCGATCGAACAGCTTTACTGGCGCGAAGACATTGCGGCTTCGCTTTGAAAGAACCCGATGCAGTCACTGGGTGAAATATTACGCTATGACGATGCTCACTATCTGAAATACCTGTCGCGCAAGACACAATATCTGATTACGCGCGACAAGAGCGAGTTTATTCACCGGTTCTGGCAGCACCTTATCGTTGAATACCACCCGCGTGTCGTGCTGCCACGACTCAGCGCCGCAGACAAAAAGACCTTTAACACGCTGCTTAAGCAGTTTTCTCGCGACACCCGCGCCGCGATGCGCCCCAAATACCAGAAGATCGAGAATAAGATTCCCTGGGTGCTGCAACACCCCGAAGGTGGGTACTTCATTCCATACGAAATTATCAAGACGCTGATGCCGCAGAATAACCTTGTGCCGCAAGGCCACCTGTTTCAGCTCTTGTACAAAATGCCCGAAGTCGAGCAGCAGTCATTGCGCGCGCTGCTGGCAAGATCGCACCGCTCGCGCGAAGCGCTTCACCATGAGAAACACCCGCTCGATCGTGCGCTCGCCATCTACATCTGGGCCGCCGATCACCATTCTTCACGGCTGAAGATCAAGGCACCCACCCAGACCCGAACTGTGTGGCAGGCGCTGAACGAGAAGTTTCCGGCGCTTGAAGGTGAAATCGAAGAGTGGCAGTTTATTATGCAAAACGGCAAACGCGGCTTCTACCGTTCGCTAATGTTGCTGCGCGGTGCCGAAGTTCTGAAAACTTTCGTGGCGAGCCTGCAGCTTGTGCCAGTCGCTACCCGCCGCAACCGCGTTTTTCCCGCCGCGCATTTACGTTTCAGCGTGCCGGTCGAATTTCAGCCGGACAAAACTGCACGAGAGAGGCGATAAGCTGGTCGCGCCGCACAGGTTTTGCGAGATGCGAGTCGCAACCTGCGAGCTTCGCGGCTTCAATATCATCGGCCATTGCATTACCTGAAAGCGCGACAATCGGAATACGGGGCGCCCCGGCATTTGCTTCGCGAATTCTTATCTGTCGCGCCGCTTCAAGCCCATCGACTTCGGGCATTTGAATATCCATAAAAATAAGGTCATAGCTGTCATTTGCCGATTTTTCTATCGCCTGTGTGCCATTTTCGGCAATGTCGACGCGCGCGACAATCGTCTGCAGATTTTCGATCATCAGCATCTGGTTAATCTCGTTGTCTTCTGCGACAAGAATTCTGAGGCGCGCAAGATGTTCGGGAATTCCCGGAGTGTTTTCTGTCACGTGCAAAGCGGCGCTCGCCACGGCCTCTGGCAGCAGCAACGTGCAGAGAAAGGTGGTTCCGCGGCCAGGCTGGCTGCGGCACTTGAGGGCCCCCTGCATCAGCGCCGATAACCTGAGCGCGATGCTGAGCCCCAACCCCGTGCCGCCGTAGAGCCGTGTGGTAGATTTTTCCGCCTGTTCATACGCTGCAAAGATGCGCCGAATGTGCTCGCGCGAAATACCGATGCCGGTGTCGTGTACGTAGAGCCTAACCATGTCTGAACCGCTAGTTCGCCTCAGTCGCAGGGTCACCCTGCCGTTTTCGGTAAATTTCAGCGCATTACTCAGCAGATTAACGATAATCTGGCGCGTGCGCGTTGCATCACCCATGACGCGGGCGCCGGCTTTTTCTGGCACATCGATTACAATCTGCGTTCGCTGCCGTTCAGCCTTCTCTGCATAAAAAAGCTGCAGGTCAGAAAGCAGTTTGCCGAGGTCAAATTCGGCAGCCTCGAGCGTCATGCGGTTCTTTTCAATTTTCGAAATATCGAGAATGTCATTGATGATCTGCAGCAAACTGTCGCCCGAGTCGCGAATGAGCTGCAGATAACGCCTCGAATCGGCATCTTCAGAGCGGTCACGCAACAGATCGGCGATACCTAAAATTGCATTCAGAGGATTTCTGATCTCATGGCTCATGCTCGCCAGAAAGTCGGCCTTCGCCTGCGTGCGCAATTCTGCGTCGTCGCGCTCAAGGCGGGCCCTCAGCTCTTTGTGTCTGATCGCGATGATATCTGAGAAAATTTCGGTGCGCTCATCACGAATACGAAAGGCTCGGCGCGCCTTGATCGCTGCGAGCCTGCCGTCAATGAAGAGGCGCAGTTTCTGCAGCGTTCTCAGCTGGTCGCGAAAGAAATACATCATCAGCAAAAAGACAATAACCCCGACAACGAGAAAGATTATCGCGAGTTCAATCGCGGTTTTTTCGACCTGCTGCATTGCAATTGCGTACGGGCGCGCCAGATAGACGAGCAGCGGCAGATCGCGCAGCTTATAACGGGCCACGATAAACCGCATGTCTCTGATCGTGAGGTCTTGCACCCCGTTTATCTGGTTTTCCCAGAAGAGCTTATGAATGCCAGACTGCCATTCTGCCGGCACACGGTATTCTTCTTCGATGGTGTTCGACAAAAACGGCTGCTCATGTGCATTGTAGAGAAAGATGCGGTCGTCGGTACCGATGTTTGGCGAAACATCGAGCAGCTGAGACAAGAAGGCAGCCTCGAAAATCAGAAAGAGCCTGCGCCTTTGGCGCTCGAGATAAAGAATGCGCGGAGAACCCTTTTCGCCATCGAGATAAAATTCAACAAGCGAAGGCCCGGCCGCGTCTGTTGCGAGCCATGCCTGCACATTTAGCCTGACGGCTTCGGGCACTGGCACGTCGTACGCCGATGTGAACGTGCCGCGTGCCACGAGATGATGGTTGCCTGGCTGAAGATCGACCTTATCTTTCAGAAAGGTGCGCACTTCGAGCGAAAAAGCATGCGCACGAAGATAGAAATTCTGAAAAAGCGACTCGCGTTCGCGTTCAGTACTCTCAGCGATCGAATAATAACTCAACGCCAGAAACGGCAAGAGAAAGAACAGCGTCATGACTATGACGCCCTTCAGCCACAAAGGCACGTACCTGCGGCTGAGCCGGCGCTTGAGACGAAATACGCTGCTACGAAAAAGCCGCTTGAGCGGCTGCATACGTTGGGTTAGAGGTGCGAGAGGCGGGGTCTATCCATTTTCAAGACGGTCGGCCACCGATCTGCGGTTCTGAAAGGCCTCAGAATTCGCCGGGTCAAGTTCGAGGGCGCGGTTGAACGCATCGAGCGAGCGGTTGAGTTGGCCCTGTTTGAACCAGATAATGCCCATGAGGGTATGTGCGCGTGAGGCGAGTGGCACCGAGCGCACTTCAGCGGTGATCAGGCGCAGCTCTTCGATCGCTTTATCTTGCGATGACATCGTACCTTCGCGCATGAGCGCGCGCGCCATCATAAAGCGCGCCTCGTCGGCTGCCGGCCTTAGCTGAATTGCCTGCACGAGCAGCGGATAAACAGTCTGCACGGGCCTGTCGGTCTGCAGCATCGCATCGGCCTGCGAAAGCAACGTGTTGTACCGTAGGTTTGCATCTGTCGACTGCGACGCTTTTTCATAATATTGCATCGCTGTATCGTAGGCCTTGCGCTTCATATAAAGATCACCCAGCATCTGCGATGCGAAAAACGCATCTTCGCTGCGCCGGTTTGGGTGGTCGCTCAGGCGTTTAAGCGCGACTTCGGCTTCGGTGAGTTCGCCAAGATTGAGGTAGAGCTGAGCCTGGCCTTTCAAGACCTTCAGGTTATCAGGGTTGAGCTTAAGCGCTTCTTTGTACAGGCTAACTGCCCGGTGCGCCTGGCCATTTTGCACATGCGCTTCGCCCAGAAGCACAAGCGCATCTTCGTTCAGTATGTCGAGTTGGTGCGCCGACTCGAGCGCCTGTGTGGCGTTACGATAGTCTTTCAGCGCCAGATAGACCTTGCCTAAATTGTAGAGCGCCTGGGCTTTTTCCTGCGTTTTGGGGCTTGATTCATAGAGCTCGCGAAAGACCTGAATCGCCGGCGCCCACTTGGCCTGGCTAATAAGCATGTCACCCATTTGCGACAGAATCACCGGGTCTTTCGGCGCCTCGTTCAGCGCGCGCCGCAATGCCGCCTCGGCGAGTTCGGGTTTGCCGAGCTCGGCATAGAGGCGTGAAACATACATATAAGTCTGCGGGTTTTCGCTGCCTAGCTTGATCGCTTCGCCGAGCTCGGCGAGTGCACGCTCATTTTCACCCGTCTGGTGTAAAATCAGCGCGAGATTATAATGGTATTTTGCGTTGCCAGGTG
>JAKQXK010000610.1 GCA_029561505.1 Spirochaetota bacterium
GGCTTTGCTGTCGTTGATGAAGTGCATCTGCGAGAACACAGACTGCGCAATAAACTCAAAGCGATGCGGCAAGGGGGTCAGCTTTGGCAGTACTGTGGCCAGATTCTGGGTTAACTCGGCTTTACCCGATGCTTTCACGGCCTCGAGAGCAAAAAGCAGATTTGCGTAATTGTGCTGCCCCGAAATGGCGGCCTGCGCAAGCGGGGCAAGCCACTCGCCGGTGCCGTTGCAGAGCATACCGTCGACTATCTGAAAATTCTTCGCGCGCAGCTCTTGCGTGTCGACGGCGATAACCGGATTCCCGAACTTCGTCAGCGGATGCGCATTGGCCCAAAGCTGCGTGTTTTCAGGCAAGAGCGTCTCAGTAACGATTAGCGGCGCCCCCGGCTTCAACAGGCGGGCAATATTCCATTTCGCGAGGCCATAAGCCTCGATGCCCGGATACCGGTTCAAATGATCGGGTGCCAGATTCAGAAAAATTGCTGCTTCGAGCCGCAAATCACCTGGCTCTTCGAGCTGGTAGCTCGACAGCTCGCAAACCAGCGTCTTGCCCTTGAAACCCGATTCGTGCAGCACAATTTCTGAAAGGGGTAGACCGAAGTTGCCGCATTCTACGGCTGCTTGCCCCAAAAGCCGCAGCAGCTGCGCGGCGAGCGTCGTCGTCGTGCTCTTACCATCGGTGCCGGTGATACCGATTATGTGCATTTGCTGCAGGTACGGTGCGCAATAGGCAACTTCGCTGATAACCGTAACGCCGTGATCGCGCGCTTTCAGAATAAACGGACTGCTGAGCGGCACGCCAGGGGTCAGCGTCAGAATATCGAAACGGTCTTTCAGCTTTTCCCATTGTAATGCATCGGGTGGTACATGTTCGAGCCGCGTAACGTCGAGACCAACGGGCTTTGCTTCACTATTTTTGTCATACCATAAGACAAAATGACCGTGCGACTGCAGAAGCCGGGCATATGACTCGCCGGTTTTGCCGCCGGCGCCGATGAGCAGATAACGCTTCGACATGCCTAAAGAATCAATATTTGCGTCTGCGCGGTTGCCACAAGTTTACCGCGGGTATCAACAAGTGACGCCGTCATGTACAGAGTTTTCAGACCGCGAGTGATCACCTCGGCCTCACAGTACAGCGTCTCATCAAGGCGGGCGGCGCGCAGGTATGTCTGCGTCATATCTAAAGTTACGGCGGGTTTCTGCGCCGCCAGATAAGACAGCGGGCCGAGCGTATTGTCGAAGGCGGCGGCGATGTAGCCGCCCTGCATGACCCCGATGGGGTTTAACTGCTTCGCCAAAACAGGAAAGCTCACGAGAATGGCCTTGCGTGAACTATATCGCAAGAATTCGCCCTGCATGTCATGAAAACACGGCGGCGGCAATTCGAGTGGCAGGTTTGACTTTGCCTTCATGGCGTTCATCTCGCGCCACAAGAGCGCCAGCTCTTCGTCTGATTTCAGCCGCTCGCTGAATACCACCTAAAGCCCCGCGCTCTTTTCGATAAAACGCTTGAAGAGTGGGTGCGGCGTCAGCGGCTTTGACTTGAATTCAGGGTGGTATTGAGTGCCAACAAAGAACGGATGCACCGAACGGTCTAACTCGACTGTTTCGACGAGGGTTTCATCGGGCGATAACCCTGACAGGCGCAAACCCGCATTCTCGAATGCTGCCCGGTACTTGTTGTTGAATTCAAAACGATGGCGGTGCCTTTCTTGAATCACCTGCTGCATATATGCTTCGGCTATCAGCGAACCTTCGCGCAGCTTGCACGGGTAAGCACCGAGCCGCATCGTACCGCCTTTGTTGACGATCGCTGTTTGTTCTTCCATGAGGCTGATAACCGGATACGGTGAATCGGGGTCGAACTCGGTCGAATGCGCGTCTTTGTAGCCGAGAACGTTGCGCGCGTATTCAATCACCGCGCATTGCATGCCGAGACAGATGCCAAAGTAAGGTATTTTCTTCTCACGGGCATAACGAATTGCCAGTAACTTGCCTTCGACACCGCGCTCGCCGAACCCACCCGGTACGAGAATACCGGTCGCATCTGCGAGCAGCTGCTGGTAATTTTCTGCATCCACTTTCTCTGAATCGATCTTGATAAATTCAACGGATATTTTTTTCGGAAAACCACCGTGAGTCAGAGCTTCGTAAAGAGAACGGTAGGCATCGTGCAGCGCCATGTATTTGCCCACG
>JAKQXK010000622.1 GCA_029561505.1 Spirochaetota bacterium
AGTGTATCAAAGAGCAGGGTACCTCTGTCATTCTTGGCCGCGATACCCAAGGTGAGACCTGCCTGCAGCGAACGTATAATATTGGTTTCAGACCCCGAAGCGCTGAGCGTACTCACCATTTGGCGCTTGACCTGCTGGTAGAGGGCAAAGGCAGAACCAACGGAGAAGTTCGGGGTAACGGCGTAACTCAGCGAGCCAATGCCCCCGAAACTGTCGGGGTTTGTCAGTACACTTGCTTTGGGGCCGTCACCCCCTGGCACCGTTGCGGGTAGCTTCTGTTCTACTTCGTCCTTATAATGAAAGAAGATCCCTTCGAAGCCAGCACCCCATTTTTTCCCGAGCGGAGTCTGGTAGCCGATGTTCGAGCGGATATCCTGCTCAATGACTGTGCGGTCGATGGATTTCAGACGCGTCGCCGTTTCTTGCAGATTCACAACCGCCACGGATAAAAACACACGGTCATGGCGCATGAAGGCGAGAAATGCCGGGTTTGTGTTTGGGAAATATTCTTGCGAGATCGTTTTGAACTTTGCGGTGTTAACCACAAGCCTCTTTAAAAAGAGCGCGACAGCTTCGTTTTCCGGGTCGAGTTTTTTTGCAGCTCTTAAGTTATTTTCTGCACGGCCCATATCGTTGCGGTCGATTGCATCGACGGCGCTCGAAAGCTGCAGCGCGACTGCGTCTAGTTTTGCCGCCGACCCCGCACTTTTCTGCCGCACCGAATCGGGTGTCATGATGCTCAGCCGCGTTAATACTTTTTCCGTTATGGCTGCTGAAAGCGAGTCATAGTTGGCGAGTCGCCCTGAAACTTTGTCTTGATAGATAATGCGCGAAGTGCCCGTTTCGATGATCTTGACAGTGATCGAAAGTTGGTTGTTGATGTCGTAGAGATTGCCGACCACAATATATTCGGCTGTGAGCATTCGCCCCGCCTCGATCTGCGCCTTTTCGTCCACGAGGCCAGTCTGGCTGAGTTCAATTTCGTGCAGCGTCTCAAGGCGCCGCGCGCGGTCGATCAGCTCGACCTTCTCAGATTTCGCGAGTTCTATGCTCACAAATTCGGTGAAACCTTTGCCAAGAAACCGGTATTCAGAATTCGCAGACTGCACTTGAAAGTCACTCACCGCGATTCGTGTCGCCGATGCAGGCAGTGTCGCAGCGAAGGCAAGCGCTGTCGGCAAAAACAGGTTACGTAAGAATTTCATTCAGACCTCTTTGATATCAGACTATTTGGCCAACCGCGCCGATGCGGACACACTGCACAAGCTGACGCGCCTGTAAACCGGGGTAGGTATCCATAGTTCTTTACGGCCTCTCTCTTTTACCGTTTCGGGAGGCATGCCGATGCGCGGAACTCTGACTTTTCCCGGTGATAAATCTCTTTCGCACCGGGCTGCCATTCTCGCGACGCTCGCAAACGGCACTTCGACGATCACCAATTTTCTTGATGCGGGCGACACCATGAACACGCTGAAGGCGATGCAGGCGCTCGGTGCGCGCGTCACCGCAATGGGTGATCGTACCTTTCGCGTCGAATCAGGCGGAGTGCAATCTTTGAAGTCACCTGCCACTGTGATTGACTGCGGTAACTCTGGTACCGGTGCTCGTCTGATCATGGGCCTCGTCGCCGGCCTTGAAGGTGTCAGCGCCGTGATCGATGGCGATGCAAGTCTCAGAAAGCGGCCGATGCGCCGCGTTTTGGGGCCGCTCGAAAAGCTGGGTGCAAAATTTGAGTGGCTGAGCGATACCGATTGTCTGCCCGTGCGAATTCATGGCACGAAAATTCACAAAGTTGAATTTAC
>JAKQXK010000624.1 GCA_029561505.1 Spirochaetota bacterium
CGCTTTGAGCGACATGTTAAACTTCAGGTGGCGCATGATCAGCGCGGGGTGTCCCTTGCGCTGCGAATAGAGCGGCGGCCCGCCGAGGCGCTGCATGAAGAACTCCATCTGGTTTTGTATCGCCTCTTCGAGACTGCTGCCTTTAAAAATATTGCGAAACCATTTTTCGTCGTCGGCGAAAACGGCTGTATAGAATGCCGTACTGAGTTTCTTAAACACCTCAGGCCCGAGGCGCTCATAAATATTCACTTCGTCGATGCGCAGCGCACGCTCGCGCGTGATGCCCGTCAGGCGTTCAATTTCTGCATCCATTCACTGCCAGACTTTTTTCTCTCTTTACGCCATCAATAAACCTGCTGGCTACTGCTTCAGCACTTTTCGGTTCGAAGACCGAAGCGCAAAAAAGCAACGAATGACCTGGCAACAATCGGCTGTTTTCACATTTGTTCTCGTGAACGCATTCGTGTTCGGCGAATGGTTGGCTTCGCTGGCGATGCGGCGCCGCGTCTACAGCCTCAAGGGCACGCTCACGAATATCGCCGACTATACCGTCTATCTCGTGATTGCGGCGATCTATGGCTACAGCGAATACCTGCTGCTCACCTGGTTGCAGCTCGAATTTGCAGTACAAAAGCTGCCAGCGACCTGGTGGTACTGGTTATTGCTTTTTCTCGCAGACGATTTCTGCTTTTACTGGTTTCATCGCGCAAGCCACAAGCTTGGCCTCTTGTGGATGTCTCACGCCGTGCACCATTCGTCGAATGAGTTCAATTTATCCGTAGGCTTAAGGCAAACCTGGCTGCCGTTTCTGGGTGTTTTTTTCTGGTTACCGCTCGCGTTTGCGGGGTTTGCGCCTGTGCACATTCTGGCCGTACAGGCGATCTCGCTCAGCTACCAGTTTTTGATGCACACGCAGCTCGTAAATTTGCCGCGCCTTCTGGGGCAGATCTTCAACACACCGTCGCACCACCGCGTGCACCACGGCATGAACTCAGAATACCTGGACAGAAATTTCGCGGGAGTACTCATCGTGTGGGATAAACTCTTCGGTACGTTTACGCCCGAGCAGGCCCCCGTTGAATTCGGCATTCACGCACCCTCGCCGCGCGGTGAGGTGCTGTTCGTGCAGCTATGGGGGCCATGGCAGTTTTTGCTGGGCCTCGTCGGCCGGCAGAGTAAAGGTGAAAACTACGCAGAACAAAAGACATCCTCATTACTCACGATATTCATGCTTGCCGGCGCGCTGGTTGCATTTATCGTCGCCTTGATGAACCCGAGGTGGTTTTTATGAAGAGCCGAATTCTGATTGTTTTATCGCTCACGACCGCGACGGCGTGCCTGGGCCAAAGCTGTACCAACCCTATGCGGCAGCTTGAGCGCAAGACGATTTTGAGGCGCATGTGGTCACTCGCGAGTTTTGCGGGTACGTATACCGAAACCGGCGTCGCCGCCAGCGCGCAGACCACCCAAATCAGCTGGCGCGCCGAACCTGCAGCGGTGTTAACGAAAGCGATGCAGTCAGGCGATATCTTGCATTACGCTGCGGGTACGCTCTCGACCTATTTTCCGAAGACGGCGTTTGGTATTCGCTACCGCAACCTCTCTGAGCTCAAGCCCGCAGACCAGAGGCAATGGTTAGAAAACGAATATGACTGGCATGTCGCGCACTATGATACTAATCAGATCGACGATAGCTCAGTCGCGGGGCATAAAACGACGGGGGTGAGGTATTTCCCGAATTCTGAATTTGCGAGCTCGACGTTCAGCTTTGAATGGCGCGCCGCGGTACAGGCCGACTATGCGTTTGCGTTAGAGACGGCGATGCATAAAGACGGCGACCAAAAATACCGCCTACATTTTGACCGCATTGAGTTTCAGAAACAACTCAGCGACAGCGACTTTAACTTTCGCTATCCCCCCGGCACTACCGTCGCCGAATACGATTTCAAAGACAGACCTGTTTCGTTCGCAGCTGCGAAAGCCGCCGCCAACTTCGGCTTCAATCTGCCGGCAGAAACCGCGAACTTCTCGCTGAAAAAAATAATCAGAGCGAAAGGTATTATTCCCGCGTTTACCGCGTATTATGAGAACCTGCCCTACCAGACCTATTATACGCAGGTCAGGGATTATGGCCTAAAACTCGTGCCCGAACGCGGGCTAACAATGGCGGGTAATAAGGGCCGCCGCGTGGCCGCGCGGCAATACCGCGTGAATTTCGCCGGTGCGTTTCGTTCGGTGTGGTTTCTCGAAAAGGGAGTCTACCACA
>JAKQXK010000137.1 GCA_029561505.1 Spirochaetota bacterium
TCTTTGCCTCCCGGATTTTCCAGATGGTCAAGCAAATCATAGTTGTTGCAGGCCGCGGCACTCGCCAGCAGAACTATGAGACTACAGCGAACGATACTGCGCATTGACGCCGCCGAATGCATATGAACAGCCGGTCAATGCCAATTCAACTGATGTCCATATTCCCTTTACCGTGATTCCCGCGAAAGCCGGAATCTACGCTCGTTTGCATGTTTATAGATGCCCGCTTTCGCGGGCATGACGCGATTTCACGTGTCCAGCTTTCGTCTTTTCGAATATACGCGACTGCGACCTTGGGAAATTTTCTTCTCGCCACGCCAGACGCGCGCTCGATTCTCTGCTATGCCTATTCACACTCTGCTCATTCTCCTCGCTATCGGTCTCTCTGCCGGCGCGCTCGGTGGCATTCTCGGCATCGGCGGTGGTCTCATCATGATACCTGGCCTTGTGCTGTTGCTCGGCCTCGACCAGCACACCGCGATCGGCACGAGCCTTGCCGTGATGCTGCCGCCCATCGGCATCGCCGCCACCTACAACTATTATAAATCGGGTAATGTGAATATGGCATACGCGCTAACGATCGCCGCAGCGTTTATGGTCGGCAGCTATTTCTCTAGCAAGGTCGCGCTGGTGATGCCTGAAATGTGGGTGCGCCGCATCTTCAGCGTCATTCTCGTGGCGATGGCGGTGAGAATGTTTTTTTCGAAATCTTGAGGTGCCGCAAAGCGGCAGCTCAAGATTCAGAATTCTAACTTCTTATACACGCCGTTGAGCCAGTTCTCTACCTCGTTTTTATAAAACTTACCGAACCGCCGGTCTGACGGCCCACCGAGCAGATTCGAGTGCAGCACCTGTTCGCTGAAATCGGTGACGAACCGAAACGTCGGTATGAACGAAGTGTCTCGCCCCGCTGAACGGTAAATCTGGCCCTGGTGCACCGTCGCGCGACCGCCGCGAATCGGTATTGGCCCGTGGTCGAATCCCATGAACCTGGGAAACTTGCCGCCGAACAGCAGGTGCTTCAGCACGAAGCGGTTGGTTTCACCCCACGGCCTGAAGGTGCGTGACTTGATTCTATCCAACGCTTCTTTATAGATTGCCTCACGCCCCTTATTCTTGAACCACACTGACTTCTTTGACTGCAATACACGATCGAAGTTTTGATAAAAGTCGATAAAGATGCCACCTTCGCGCCACATGAGTTCGGCCGCGTTGTTGTCACCTTTGCCGAAAACAATGCAGTAGAGTTCGCGGTACCAGGCTTCGAACACACTCGCGCCGATGCTCTCGAGGTCATATTCAAGATTCCAGTCGGCGAGAATCTGTTCATGCGGCGCTTCGCCCAAGAGCGGCCGCAACAGCTTCAGGTACTCTTCGGCCTGAAGCGAATAGGTGTCGTAGTGTAGTTTCTGCACCGATGCCACATCGTGGTTTTTCGCCGAAGCCAGCACGTGAGAGATCCGCCTTGCACGAAAATCACCCATCGGCATGTTGATCGGTTTCTGTTTGCCCCAGCTGTTCAAGTCGTTGTTCGCCGTCGTGATGAAACCTTCTTTTGGGTTAAAGCGCCGCGGCAGCTGCTCAGGCGACACAAACCCCTGCCAGTCGAAATTTTTCTTGAACGCGGGCACGGGCACAAACCCCTTCCAACCATTGCGGCGCTTCGGCATCAGCCCTGACATCTGGTAGCCAATGTTGCCCGCGGCGTCGGCGAACACCCAGCTGAACGAGACCTCGAGTTTACCCGCAATCGCCATCGCATCTTTTACTGTTTTTGCAAACGGAATCGCCATTGCTCCCTTAAGTGATGCTGCGCCGGTCGAAGCACCGGACCATGCAGTGTTGAGGATGTATTTCTCTGCTGCGCCACTCGCATCACCTTCGAGGGTTCCCCTGTGGTTTTCATAGAAGACAGCCTCACCTGGCAGCTTCTTCTTGCGTTTAATGATCTCGCGGCGAATCGAAAATGCTTTCCACTTTTTGTCGTGGTCGAGGTATTTGCCGCCGCGGCATTTTTCTATCCACGAGTCGACAGAATCCATGAAGGTGTACGTCGCGCCCCAACCGACAGATTCGTTGCGGCCAACCATCATACCGGGAAGCCCAGGCACACCTGCACCCGCGCCGCTGCGGCCCGCACATTTCCAGGTAAACTCATGCCACACATTCGGCAACCGATTACCCTCAAGATGAGGATCGTTAGAGAGAATGGCAGATTTCGACTGCGTGCGGCTGGGTGCAATCACCCAGTTATTCGACGCCATCATGCGCGGCAGGCCGAGCTGCCATAAAAATTCGGGCGGCACAAGTCTGTGTTCGAGCTCAAGCCTCTTTATAAGGTCTAAATCCGCATGTTGCAAAAGCCCCGGAAACAGCTCTTCAAGGTGCTTCGCGCTCGCGCCCGCCTGCACGAGTTCGACAAAGAGTTTTTCGACTTCGCCTTGCGACTGCGAAAGCGTGAGGTAGCCCATCATACGCGCGATCAGAATCGAATGCTCGGGCAGCCA
>JAKQXK010000634.1 GCA_029561505.1 Spirochaetota bacterium
CAACGTATTATCATTGACGCGTGATTTAAGGCTTGTTCGTGGGCGCGCGCCCATTGGCAACCCCTTTGATCGCAAAGATAAGTCTTTAGGAGAACATAATGCTTAAAAAACTGTTAGCATTGCTGCTCGCATTCACTCTCGTTGGTGGCGTAGTAGTAGCACAAGACGCTGAACCTTCAGCTGAAGAACCAGCAAAAGAAGAACCAGCAAAAGAAGATACCAAAAAAGGTAAAAAAGGCAAGAAAGCTAAAAAAGCAAAGAAAGCCAAAAAGAAGAAGCGCAAGAAGGCAAAAAAAGCTGAAAGCGAAGCTTCAACAGAAGAAACAGGCGGTTAATCTGCCTTGCATCGGGGTTGCCTATGGCTCCCCGATGATTTTATCTTTAAACAGCGTGAGCGCAGCAAAAATCTTCTGCCGCTCGCCATCGATCACCTCCTTCGCATAACCCTTCTCACGCAAATAAACCAACCTGCCCGGCCCTGAACAGACAACAGAGGCGACACCCTGCCAGTCAAAAACTTGTCCCTGTAATTCTGCGAGTTTCGCCTTATCGGGAAAAACCAGGCTTGCCGCTTTGCCGAAAAGTAAGATTCCCTTAACCTGATAGCGATCTATGTCTGCGCGCAAATGGGAAAAGCAGTTCGTCAGCAGATCTTCGTTATTCAACGCTTCGGCGGCAAAATGGCAGCGCAGCACTTCGCGCACGACCGCCTCAGCTGGTGAGAAACCCAGTACCCGCTCTACCATGCGCTGAAACAGCTGGTCTTCTTCGCTGTTTTGATAGATGCCACCGCGTGGACCCAGAAAATCATTGTGCACCAGCATCAGGTAAGGCCGCGTGGGCCGCTGCTCGGCAAACTGGCCGCGTTTATATGAGATGCGCTGCGCGCACAGTACGCAGGCATTCTTATCGAGTGTGCGTTCGACGAGCTTTTCTGAGACTACCGGTTTGAAAGAGAAATCAGCCCTTTCGGGCTCGCGTTCTGACTCTTGTTTCCAGAGAAAAAACCGTTTGCCTGCGACGAGGTTCTTCGCGGCAGCAAGTATTTCGAGAAATTCAGGATAAAGGTCGACACGCAACTAGGTCGCCCCGCAAACCTGATCAGTCAAGATCTGGCATGCGCTGAAGGGTTTTCTTTTTGCGCATCTGGCGGTCATGTTGCTCTTGCGCGGCGAGCGTTCTGAGAGCTTCAGGCACGGCTTTGAGGCGCGCCTTGTTGATAACCTCGCCGGTATCGACGCAGATGCCGTAAGTTTTTTCTTTAATGCGTTCAAGCGCCGCGTCGATTTCTTCAAGCCGCGCACGGTCGACTTCTGAGAGAGACATATTCAGCTCGCGCTCGATCAGCTCGGTTGCGAGGTCGGCCATATCGCCCACCTCATCTTTTTCTCCGCTGGTCAGCTCAGCTTCTTTGCCCTGGATCTCTTTTATCAGGTGCTCTTTTTTTTCAAGCAGCTGGTCTTTGAACTCGGTAAGTTCTTTTGCAGAAAACGGAGATTTAGCCATTGCCGGAACTTACCATTTTGGTAAATGAACGTCAAGTTTTTTTGCATTCGCGCGTTCGGGCGGGTAGACACTTTTTGACCGTTACACGGGAACCAAAGCCGGGTTTCAGGGGTTAATGGCCGCTGGTGCAGCCCCTGTTGAAGCAGTTGCCAGAATCGCCTCGACGATTGGCAGCGCGCGCTCATGGTTCTTACGGTGCGTAATATAGAACCGGCGCTTGCGAATGAGAAGCGGTAGCCTTATCGGCGCGAGCCCCGGCTTCAGCGACAATGCGGATATAAAACCGATACCAAGCCCTGCTTCGAGGCAGCGAACGGCACCCGCGACACTACTGAGCTCCATCATGATGCGCGGGCTGAATTTCTTATCTATCGACTGAAAAATGCTATCGCTGATTTTGCGAATTGCCGAGCCTGATTGAAAAAGAATCCAGTCGCGGTTACGCATTTTTTCCCATTCTGGGCGGCGCGCGAGCGCATCGCCCTCGATGACAACGGGCAAAATTTCGTCTTCGAGCAAATAGCGGTTGGTATAGGCTCCGTCACCGATGATCTCGGGTGACAGCGCAAAATCCACCTGACCTTCGCGGAGCGCTGCTTTAATTTCTGTCAGGTTGCTTTCGCGTACGCGAAAGCGCGTTTCAGGAAATCGGGCCTTGAGAGTTTTCATGAGACCGGGTACAAAATGCGCAGCGAGCGTTTCACCGACCGCAAATGTGACCTCGGCAAGCTGCGAAGATGGCCGCAGCGCTGACTCGATGTCGGCAACCTGCGCCAGAATTGCCGCGGCGCGTGGGGCAAAAAGATCACCAGCTACAGTCGCGGCCATGCCCTTGCGAGAACGGTCGAACAGCCGCGCCTTGAGCTCGCGTTCGAGCAGGGCAATCTGCTGAGACAGCGCCGGTTGCGTCATCGACAAATTTTCGGCGGCAAGCGAAAGGCTACCCGTGCGGTAGATTTCAGCAAAGTATCTCAGCTGGCGTATTTCCATTTAACTTATACCAGATCGCTTCGCGATCAGGTATAAGTTAAATTAATAGATAACATATCAATTATTTATTTGACTTATGGAAAATATGTGCTATGTTTCAGGTATGGCAAAAACACTTTTTGAAAAAGTCTGGGATACACATCTCGTAGACATCTACGCTGCCCCCGGCGCCCCGAAGCGCGAAGAGAACAAGAACCTCATCTACATTGACCTGCACCTCGTGCACGAAGTCACGAGCCCGCAGGCGTTTGACGGGCTGCGCCTCAGCAAGCGCAACGTGCGCCGTCCCGACCTCACCTTCGCCACCATGGACCATAACGTGCCGACGAAAGACCGCGATAAGCCGGTGAAAGACCCGATCAGCGCCAAACAGATGGAATTCTTGAAGCGTAACTGCGATGAGTTCGGCGTGCCCTGCTTCGACCTTTCAAGCTATAATCAGGGCGTCGTGCATGTGATCGGTCCCGAACTGGGCTTGACTCTGCCGGGCAAAACCGTCGTCTGCGGCGATTCGCATACCTCAACGCATGGAGCGTTCGGCGCGCTTGCGTTTGGCATCGGCACCTCTGAAGTCGAACATGTGCTCGCGACACAGTGCCTCGTGCAGTCTAAGGCGAAAACGATGCGCGTCAATTTTAAGGGCAAACTCAACCCCGGCGTTTATGCGAAAGACATGGTGCTTGCGCTGATCGGCAAAATCGGCACCGCCGGAGCCACAGGTTTTGTTCTCGAATACGCCGGTGAAGCGATCGAAGCGCTCTCGATGGAAGGCCGCATGACGATCTGCAACATGTCGATTGAGGCCGGCGCACGCGCGGGCATGATCGCCCCAGACGATAAGACGTTCGCTTATCTCGAAGGTCGCGAACATGCCCCCAAAGGCGCAGAATGGGACAAAGCGGTTGCGTACTGGCGAACGCTCAAGACCGACCCGGGCGCAAAATTTGATGTTGAACTCGAAATAGACTGCAACACACTCGCGCCACAGGTGACATGGGGGACATCCCCCGGTATGGTGGTCGATGTAACCGCGAACATGCCGCGTCTCAGCGAAGCAAAAGACGACGTCGAGCGCGTCGGCATAAAGAAAGCGCTTGAATATATGGACTTTGCCGAAGGCTCATCGATCGGATCTATTCAGCTCGATAAGGTTTTTATCGGATCTTGCACGAATTCTCGTATAGAAGACCTGCGCGAGGCGGCCAAAGTCATTAAGAACCGCAAGGTTGCAAAAAATATCAAGCTCGCAATGGTCGTACCGGGAAGCCACCGCGTCAAAGACCAGGCTGAGAAAGAAGGCCTGCATGAAATTTTCAAAGCCGCCGGTTTCGAATGGCGCGAGCCGGGTTG
>JAKQXK010000139.1 GCA_029561505.1 Spirochaetota bacterium
TGAAGCGTTCGTTGTAGATGAGATCCATGATAAAAGGCATGACCTGCACCGCGAAATTTCTGATGGGTTCGTTCATCTTGTTGTGCCAATAGTCAAAGACCACGAGCGTGCCCGGGCCGAAATAATCGCGGCAGGCAGTCAGCGTGTCGCGCACGACTGCTTCGCTCACGTACATCGAGACGCCTTCCCATAACACGAGCGTTGCGGTCTTCTGCATGCCCGAGCGCTCGAATATTTCGGTGAGCGATTCTTTCATAAAGTCGGCTTCGATATAATGAGGAGCTTCACCCGTAATGCGTTCGTTGCGCAGATAGAACTTCTTTCGCCGTTGGGTAGCGGGAAAGTCGAGCTCCCACACGCCGTGTTTGATGTCGTCGGCGAGGCGCAGCGCGCGCGAGTCGTAACCGGCGCCCAGCAGCACCACAGGAACCTTGTGCGCAAATCGTTTAACGTAGCTGTCTAGAAACGCGTGCCGCAGCGTAATAAAGTCGAAGAGGCCGAGACTGGCGGCATTGACGAAGAACGAGGTGAACTCCGGCAATATCGAGAGCCGGTTGAAAATTGCCATGTAGAAATCAGAAAGAAAGCGCGCCGCATACTTGTCTTTCAAGAGGCTTTTCTCGCCATAGTAGATGTTCTCGAGAGCCCGAATGAGGGCAACCACTTCTGCCGTGCGACTCGGCGTATTTTCTAACATGGGTAGATTTCTTGCCGATAGTTAAAGCAGACAAGTACTTTACGACCCGGCTAAACCGGGTCTTCAAGTACTTGTCGGGACCTGATCTTGTTCGGTGCAAAAAAAAAGGAAACGCTCGCCGCAAGCGACAAAGTCGCAATGCTCGACAAATTGCGCGAAAAGTACCGCAAGGCGCAGCAGCAATACGGGGCCCGGCTGTTTGACATGCAACAACTTGAAAACCGTATCAGTTTTCAGCGGGCGAACCAGTCAGATTTTCAGCGTTTTATCATCGACGAAATGAACTTTTTTAAGCAGATGCAAGAGAAGGGCGACGAAGAGATCGCGAAACGCAAGCGGCAAGAAGAGGCCGACGCGCGTATGCGCGAGATTATGGCGGCCAATGACGCACTGATCGCGCATTACCCCGACGTATTTTTTCACCCGCTGGCCACTCTCGAATGCCGGCGGCTTGTCGGTGCGGTTTCGAATCTTTTTCCTGAAATTGACGCCGATCTGCGTTATGTTTTTCAGGGGCGAAAAGAGTGGGGCGAAATCAGTTTCTACCTGGCAGATCTGGAGCGCTTTATCTACAAGCCACCCATGCGCATGACAGCTTTTCTCGCCGCGTATGTCGCGCAGATTCAAAAATGGGGCGAAACGGGCCGCGACGATGCCGACCGCAAGTTCTTGCAGACCGCGGCGATGTGCCTGACTGGCATCACCAACGAGCTCAAAACAAACCTCGACGCTCTTATCGACACCGACAAAGCCAGGGCATCGGCAATCATTGCCCGGCTCGACGCGATTGTCGCCGATTTTCGTCTCACCGATTGGGCGCAACACGGGCTCGCACTCAAGGCGCAGAAAAAGCTGGGAATCTAACCACTTGAAGCGAAGCGGTTTTTGCATCGCGCTTTACGCCGCAAGTGTTGGCGATCGCGTAACACTCACGAAGTGAGCGCGGCATGACAAAAGACACGGTCGTATTTCTGGGCCTGGGGGCGGTCGGGGCCTCAATGCTCGTCTGCCTGGCAGAGCTTGCCGAGCGCGATGGTCTGCCAATACGCTTTGTTGTTTTCGCGCGCCGGGTTGAAGAAGCTCATGACGCCCTTTTTCATGCCGAGCACCTGTTCGAGCGTATAGACTTTATCACGTTGCCCGACTTTGCGCCGCTTTGGGCCAGAGAACCCCGCTTCACGCAGTACTTTGACCGGGCCCTCGTTCTCGTGAATGTTGCCACACCCGCGCTGAATGAGCCGATGCTGGCGCTGGCTTCAGCGGTAGGCGTCAATGCTGTCGACCTGGCGTCTGATATGTATGACGACGAAACGCAACGGACCCTTTGTTTCAAACAATACGATCACGACGAGCGCCTTCGGGCCAAAGGTGTCGCCGCGCTCATCAATCTGGGTATTTCGCCCGGCATCACCAACTTTCTTGTCGGCGGGCGCATACACGATATTCTTGCTCAGGGGCGGCGCGACCTCACGATTGAGCGCGTCGATCTGCATTTGCTAGAAGACGTCGATTCTGATGAGGTCGTTTTTTCTTGGTCTCCGGTTGTGGCGCTCGAAGAACTCGGCCAGCACCCCCGGGTCATCGAAAATGGGCGCATCGTGGTGCTTGAACCATTCTCGTCACCGCGTGATTACCAGTTTCCCCACGAGACACGGCCAACGCGAATTTATCCGCTTTATCAAGAAGAGTTGCTTTCATTTCATCGCGCGTTTCCCGCGATACCGGCGATTGGCGTCTGGACAGGCGGCGCCGAGGTCGAACTCGTAAAATCACTCTTCAAACTGAATTTACTCTCGAAGCGCAGCATCGATGCGCAACCAGGGGTGACTGTCGAAAGCGTCGTGCGCGCGATTATGCCCGGCATGAATAAGCCGCGCCGCATAGAAGATTACCTGCGCAGCGGGGTGATTCGCCGCGCGCATTTCGCCGCGGCTGCCGAGATTCGTATCTCAGAGCAGGTGCGCAATGACCGGCAGACCCTGGTCGAGACAGTCGGTATCAGCTACCATCGGTATCAGGGTTTGCTTGATACCCCTTACGCCGGGGCTACGTATATCTCGTTTCCCACCGGTGTGGGGGCTGCGATTCTGCTTTGGCATACTCTCGAACAGGCACGGCACCATGAGGGCTCAATTGTGGGCGTTCTGAGCGGTGAAGACCTGGCGCGCATTATGCCGCGCTACCGCTTTGAGGCGGTCAAACGCGATCTGGTCGCCTGGGATATCGATCTCTTTGACAGTGTGCGCGACGCGCGATAGGCTAACGTCAGGCCTTCAGCGCTTCTTCAAGGTTCAGTTCAGACATCGCATCCATTTCTTGAAATTCAAGGGTCGCGCGCGTTCTGCCGCTGCCGAGATTAATACTTTTTGTCACGACCGCTGAAAATTGGCCAAGGCTGTCTTGTGCCTTCTGGATGCGAAAAAGGTCGGTAAGCCCCGGCTGAAAATGGCGCAGCAACAGTCTATCTGAGAATTCGAGCTCGAGCGTCTTGATGTCGAGTTGCTGAATCGGCAGCGGCTTTGGTTCTTCGAACACAAGGCCAATCTTGCGCAGCTGGGTTTCAAGCGCGACCCCGATTTTCTTAATAGTTTGCAGAAGAACTTCATCGACGTAGCGTGGCATGTTAATCTGAATATAACCGATAGTAATTTTGGTTTTATAAAGAATCGGTATCGTCACCTCGGCCAAGAGGTTTGCCGGTACTTTCAGGTCGCTCTTCTGAATTTCGGCCAGATAGATATCTTGCGGAAAATACTGGCGGGGGTTAAATTTCGCCGGCGGTTCAGGGCTGTAGTAGATGATACGTGGGTTTTTCTGCAGGTGTTTCAGTCGCGTGTCTGTGGTATCTCCGCTTGCCAAAAAGATCTTGTGGTAGGGTACAAGTTGTTTGATTTCACTGTCGAAAAAGTTCAACACAAAACCATTTACCTTTTTCTTATTGGCTTCGATCACGAAGGCGATCTCTTTCGAAGAAGTCAGGTTAGTCATGAAAAACCGAGATGAATTATCGGTCACAGAGATATCTTTCAGAGAATCATCGGTGATTTCAAGCGAGTGCGGCCGCAAAATTTCTGTCGGCCCGTTACGCAAGAGAAAGGCGCAAACGGCGACGATGCGTTTCTTATTGTGGCGAATGAGCACGCGCCTTTCACGCGGCGAATCGAGAAATTGCGTGCGCAATTTGAGCTCGGGGCCTGAATCAAGCTGTGTGTAAGAGATAAACCCGGCAGGGTGTTCTGCGCCCTCGACGAGAATCGAGCAGGGTTTCTTGCCCATCACGGTGTTCAGAATCTGGTGAACCTGCTGTAACTGTGTAACTCTTAGCATCGATCAGCAACCAAGCGGATATAGTTTGCAAGGCCGACGTCAGACATAGTGAGTCAATAAAATGACGAAACTAATTCAGCCCGAACTGAGACTACCGGCTGCGCCTGGGGTGCCAAAAAATGTGCAGATATGCTCTCAGAGCTTTTCACTTGACGCAGGCATAATAAGATAGCGCACCACGTCTATGGCCAATGCAGATTACGATGCAAAATTTATGAGGTTCATCTACAAATACCTGCCATACATCGGAGCCTTTATGGTTTTCGGTCAGCTGCTTGGCCCCGCTGTGAATCTCGCGCGCTATCTTAAGGGAGAAAAGGTGCAGGCGCAGTTCGTCAGCAAAGTACGTTTTGCCTCAATCGCGGGCAGCGCGCGCGGCATC
>JAKQXK010000651.1 GCA_029561505.1 Spirochaetota bacterium
TAACGTAATGCCTGTCACCGCCAGCGGGGTGTCTGCGGCAAAAGTGGTTGCGACCATCGACAGACCCGCGAGGTGCCATGGTAATTTTCGGCCCGATAAAAAATAATCTTCTTTGGTTTCATGCTTACGCCTGAGCGCGAGCGCACCGACTGCGAACGTGACGACGAAATAAGCCCCGATCACGAGGTAGTCGAGTGTGAGCATCTTCAGTCGACCTCGGGTTTTGCGACTAGACCCAGACCTTCACGGCGCAGGTCTGAGGCTGCGGTGAATTTTTTCGTAACGGCATTGTAAGAGACCGCCTGCACCGAACCGAGAGAAATGACGCGGCGTCGCAGGTCAGGTTCGATACCCGCTGCCTTCAGCGACTGCATGAATTTCAGATCACGGCGCAGCGGCAGTTCAACCAGCGCCTTGCCGTGCGGCATCATGAGGGCGCGAGGGGCATTCACCGCTTCTTGCAGCTCGCTGCCTGCGAGCAATTGCGCAGCAACCACAGCTACCGCGCCAACGATTGTTGGCCCACCCGGGCTGCCAATGGCCGCAACCGAGCCGTCGCGCCTGACGATGATAAGCGGCGACATTGAACTTTTCGGGCGTTTTGCCCCCGTCGTTTCTCGCGCTTCTTTGTTCAGAGCGGTGCGGCGCTCTCGCCGGCCCGAAACAACGGAATTCACGACGCCGGCTTCAGAGGCAAAATCACTCAGCTGGTTGTTGAGCACGAACCCGCGACCTTTCACAAACAGCGCCGCGCCCATGCTCGTTTCAACCGAAGTCGTATAGCTGACTGCGTTGCCTTCGTTATCGATAACCGAGATGTGCGAAGTATTCTGCGCCTCTTTGACTTCATTGCCTGAACGTGAAGCCGTGTCGAAATCGGGGTCTTGCAATGTGCGTTCACGCTCTGCAAAGGCGGTCTTTTCAGCGCGCAAGAGATCGGGCAGAATACCGGTTGAACCGGTTACGGCTGCGGGCAAACGCGCCGAGCGCAGCGTCTTTAGCACGGTGCAACCCGAGGCCGGCGCAGAAACAGAATATAGCGTCGCACCGCTGACGACCGCGCTTTCGACACGGCGCTCGGCCACACGATAGGCTGCGAGGTCTGTATGGCTCAGCTTCGATGCGTATATACGGTTTGCGTTCGCCGTCGCTACGATGTCGCCGGCGATGCCGCCCGTATAGAATGCCGCGCTGCCCTCACGGGCCAAAATGCGCAACGTGCCCGCAAGTTCGGGTTGATAGAGCACTTCTGCAACGATGTAAGGCCTCTCGCCTTTAAGATAAGGATTCATACCGTTCTGCTCAATTAACCGGTCGCGATTCAGCATCATCGCCTGGCTGAGTCTCGGCGAAACGCGAATGCCATTCTCGGCAAGCGCGATGGCGCGCTGCAGCGTGTCGGCAAAGCTGATTTTTCCCGAGCCATAACGCTGCTGCGCGTATTGCATCAGCGCGACCGTGCCCGGCACGCCAACCGCGCGGGCACCGCGTATTCGCTCGGCAAAGGGCAATGGTTTGCCAGAGCTGTCACGAAAAAGGTCATCAGGCGCTGCAGCCGGCAATTCTTCGCGCGCATCGAGTGCATGTGCTGATCGGGTCGCCGATCGGTAGACGAGCATGAACCCGCCGCCGCCAAGGCCAGATGATTGTGGCTCAACAACCGCCAGCACCCATTGCATCGCAATCGCGGCATCAACCGCGTTGCCGCCGCGCCGCAAAATATCTATGCCCGCTTCAGATGCCAGCGCATTGGCGCTCGAGACCGCGCCGCCGGTACCGACAGACGACCAATGCCCAGGCATGCCCTGTACCTCGCCGTAGAGTTCAGCAGGCAAGGCCTGCCAATGCGCCGCGAAGCTATGTTGCACTTCACCACGGCAGCCGACCGCAAGCAGCAGAACTGAAAGAATACCCGAGCGCATATTCTGTCGGGCGGTTTTTGCGGTGCTGGTCACCACCGCTCGAGCACCCTAAAAACCGCTGGTGGTGTGCGTCGGCACACTCGCTTTGCTGCCAACGAGCCACTTATCGCCCGAGCGCCACA
>JAKQXK010000656.1 GCA_029561505.1 Spirochaetota bacterium
CGGTCTTTGTCTACCTGCAGCTTTTCAGCCGGGCGCACAGGTTGATCTTCATCGCGATTGTCGCCCTTTTCGGCACTCTGATTTTCCAGCGTATTCCCGAGAGCATCGCCGAACAGTACCAGTTTCCCCCGCCTGAGATACACGCGGGTTCGCAGGCCGAGCGCCGCGATCTGTGGCAGGCGGGCGCCGCAATGATCAAAGAGCGCCTTTGGACTGGCTTTGGTGAGCGGGGGTATAACCTTGCATACCCAAGGTTTCAGGTGCCTGGCGCAGTGGGGGTAGCCGCATTCGATGAGACGGATAAGTCAGCATCGCATATGCACAATGACTTCATCAATACCTGGGTGCTCTATGGCCTGATTGGCCTTCTGCTGCAGTTATTCTATTATTTTGTTCCCGGTGCCATTTACCTGAGAGAAAGGTTTCGTCTTACCCGGCAAAGCGACCGCCCGCTCGCGGCAGCTGCGGCGACAACCCTGCTGCTCATGGCGGTGATGGGCCTTACGCAGTGCCACTTTACATCTGAAATCGTGCAAATGAGCTTCTGGGTCTGCGTTGGCACCCTCATTACGCTGCTCGACAGCGACCGCACGGGCATCGCTTAAAGCTACGTAAGCTATTCAGCCGTAGCGAACAAAATATATGTCCGTTAATTGATTGACCACACGTCTTTCACCGGCGATTCCCCTAAGGCTGTCTCGTGACAGCAAGACTATAATGTTTAATCTCGAGGAAAATGTCGTATACCCGATGCATGGCGTCGGCAAGATCGTAGAAATCGCAACCAAAACGATTCTCAATAAAAAGAAAAAATATTACGTCGTTGAGCTCATTAATACCAGAATGCGGGTCATGGTGCCCGTTGACAATGCTGAGACGATCGGTCTCAGGCATATCATGGACAAAAAGCAGATCCCAAAGATCTCCAAACTTCTGCAAGAAGATTACGTCGAGCAAGAAGAAGACTGGAAAATCCGATACCAGAACAACCTGACAAAAGTGAAATCAGGTTCAATAACTGCAGTGGCCGAAGTCTGTCGCAACCTGTATAAGCGCGCGCGGGACAAAGAACTTTCCGTCATGGAGCGCAAACTCTATGAATCGGCCTATTCTCTGATGATCAACGAAGTGGCGCTCGCCAAAGGAATCACCGCCGAAGACGCAAGTAATATGATTTCAGATATCTTGTCGAAGTAGCATATATAAGACATTTTTCCCGACCTGATAAAAAGGAGGGAAAATGAAACATTCCCAATCATTTGCCGGGCAAACGCCCGCAAAAAACTACCTGCCATACCTGCTCGGTGCACTCGCCGGCATGGTCGCCGCGGGTTCGCTGAATCCCTATCTCAAAGATGTTCCCGGTTTGGTAAGCTATGCGGTGCTGGCTGTGCTGGTGATCGCAAGCTCGGTCGGCTTTGGTCTGCTATGGCCGACGCAGGCAAAAGTGCCCGTGGTTGCACCGCAACCGGCAGCTCTGGGGCCGCGTACCGACAAGGCTGCTGCGAACGACGATGCGAAACCGACAACGGTTACCGAATCGAGAACGAAAATTCTCGATACATCGATTATTATCGACGGTCGCATTATTGACATCGCCGCTACAGGTTTTCTCGAACCGCCTTTTCTCGTGCCGAACTTTGTTCTGCGTGAAATTCAGTTGATCTCAGATTCACCCGACGCGATCAAGCGTAACCGCGGCCGCCGCGGCCTCGATATGCTGAACCAGCTGCAGAAACGCAGCGACCTCGAAGTTAAGATTTCTTACAAAGACTACACCGAAACACGCGAAGTAGACCAGAAACTGATTCGCCTCGCGAAAGACACCGGCGGTTATCTTGTTACCAACGACTTCAACCTTAACAAGGTCGCCGAACTGCAGGGCGTGCGTGTACTCAACATGAACAACCTCGCGAACGCGCTGAAACCCGTAGTTCTGCCCGGCGAAGAAATTGAACTTCAGGTTGTGAAAGAAGGCAAAGACGAAAACCAAGGCATAGCCTACCTCGAAGACGGCACCATGGTCGTAATCGAAGGCGGCGGCAAACTGATCGGCAAGAAAGTGAAAATCAACGTCACATCGGTCATTCAGACCAACGCCGGCAAGATGGTCTTCACCAAATTGGCGCAAAAGTAAATATTTGCTGAGGGTGAAATGACCCTTGCGCCAATTTGTGCTTTGGTCAAAAATGCACGCACCGGGCCCGCACGGCCCGGCGGCATTGCGAAGGCAGCGAAGCGCTTTAGCAACCTTTCATGGACGCGCCTCGCGCCCATGAAAGGTGAGGCCTTTGCAATGCCGGTGCGTTTTTGGCCGAAGCCAAAACGTAATATCAGAAGATGAACGTACTCCTGTTACTCATGGGTGGTTCAGGTAGCCGCTTCGGTGGCCCTACCCCCAAGCAATTTCTCGAACTCGAACACGAAGGCGTGGTTCGCCCCCTCTTTGAAGTCACCGCGCGGCGTCTGCTCTCAGCGCTGCCAATCGACATTGCCATTTTTGTTTCGCCGAAGAATACTGCAGGCAGCGCAGTCTTAAATCCGATTCTTGAGAAGCTGGCGGCCGATTTTCACGGTAGACAGTTCAGATATGCAGCAGCGGGTGTGACGCGTTTCGGCAGCTTTATGTCGGGTGTGAACGCCCTGAGAAAATTTCAGGGTATCGAGCGGCTGCTCGTTCACGACGCCAACCGTCCGTACCTGGCTGCAGATTTTCTGCAGCGCGTCGGCAAACATTTGGCTTTGATATCCCCCTCTTACCCGGCATGCATACCGGTCATGCCAGTCGTCGATTCGATTGTGCGCGTTGACGGCGCGAACGTGGTCACATATGAAAACAGGGCGGAGCTTAACCGTGTGCAAACCCCGCAGCTGTTGCATTTCAATACCTTTCAAGAAGCCGAAACGCGTGCACTCGCCCGGGGCCAGCTCGCTATGGATTTCACCGACGAGGGCTCGCTCTGTCTTTCGCTGGGCCTGCCCGTACAAACGTTTGCAGGCGATGCGGCCAATGTGAAGATTACGTACCCCGAAGACCTAAAGTAAACTCGCCGCGCTCAGCCTCTCAGGCCATTCGTTCACGAAAGTAATTCACCGCGTATGTCTGCCCGGCAGACGTGACGCATGAAGAATAGAAAGGCGGGAGCCGCCGGCCTCGTCGCAGCCCTTTTGCTTATGTTACCGGCGCTCGTCGCCCAGTCGGCAAAGTTGCCCGTGACGGCCGACAATGTGGCGCAAATTCAGAATATCGGTGCGGTTAACACGCCCTATAGTGAATACACGCCCTTCATCACTGCCGATGAACATTTTCTCTACTTTCAATCAAACCGTCCGGGTGGGGTCGGCGAATCGGGAGATTTTGATCTCTGGTTTGCCGAAAACGAAGTCACAGAGGGCGCGCCGCGATTCAAAACACCGGCGAATGTCGGTCTGCCGGTCAACTCTGGCTTTTTCGATGGGCATCCCACTTTGCGCAAATTGCCGAGCGGCGACTACGAAATGTATTTCGCTTCTTTCGGTGAAGATGGCCGCCAAGGGCCGCAGCTGACGAATCTCTATTATACGATTCAGCGCGAGGGCAAATGGAGCGTACCCGTGCCGGTCGTCGAAATCAACACCGACTTTCATGACCGCATGCCTTCGATCTCGCAAGACGGCCACTACTTGTTTTTCAGCTCTGATCGCCCTGGCGGCTTTGGTCGGGACGACATCTGGGTTTCAGAATTTGATTTCGCGGCAAAACGCTGGGGCAAGCCGCGCAATGCCGGCAGAACGATCAACACTCCCTCTTCTGAAGTGACGCCTGCAATTCACTCTGACAACATTACGCTCTATTTTTCGTCTGACCGCGCAGGCGGTCTCGGCGGTTATGACGTCTACGTTACGCAGATGCTGCAAGACCTCGCGACCAATGCTGGCGGCAACGACGACGAATCAAAATGGAAACGACCTGCGAACCTTGGCACTCCTTACAATTCAACTTTTGACGACGAATACCCGACAGTCGTGCGCAACGGTAACTTTATGTACTTTGCTTCAAACCGCGAAAATGGTCAAGGCAGTTTTGACGTCTACCGGGCACGCGTTCCCGAATTTGCGAAACCCGAAGTTGTTGTGACTCTGAAAGGCCGAGTGAAAGAAAAATTCAGCGAAAAAGGTATTGAAGCAAATATTCGAATTTCAGATCTCGATGGCGAACGCAATTTTTCAACGCAACAGCCCGACGGGCTTTACAGCGCCGATCTGATCAATAAAAAACAATACAAGTTCACTGTAACGGCGCCCGGCTACCAGCCAATCGAATATATCGCTGACCTGCGCGACGTCAATACCCCTGTAACCATTCAGAAAGATTTTGAAATGGTGCGGGCGCTGGCACTGCCAAAACAAATCAATCTCACCGTGGTGTTTGTCGATGAAAAAAACCGCAC